>SLST01000069.1 GCA_007130265.1 Spirochaetales bacterium | reverse complement strand
TTCACGATTCTCGTCGGCCGCAATGCGCGGGAGAACGATGAGCTGCTTCGTCGCGCGACGAGAGGCAACGACGTGTGGATGCACACGCGCGACTTCCCCGGCGGATACGTGTTCATCAAGAGCCAACGCAACAAGAGCGTGCCGCTCGATGTCCTGCTCGATGCCGGCAATCTCGCGATCCATTACAGCAGAGCGAAGAACAACGGACGCGCGGATCTCTACTACACGCAGGTGAAGTATCTCAGACGCCCGCGCGAGGGCCCGAAAGGGCTCGTCCTGCCCACACAGGAGAAGAACCTGCGCGTAACCGCCGATGAGCGCCGGCTATCCCGGCTACTCGGTCGCGATGAGCCTTGAAAGCGCGCGCGAGGCGATCCATAATGAAGCATGCTCTCAGCGCAGGGACGCAGGACGCTCATCTCTACCGCACGCGAACGAATCACGTCTCACCTCGAAGGAAGCGAACCGCACTATCCGCAACGGGTCCCGGAGCTCGAGGCTCCCGCCGGCGCCTTCGTTTCGCTGCACATCGTTCACGGACTCGAGTCGCGGCTGCGCGGGTGCATCGGCCGGATTACCTCCGATCGCCCTCTCTACGACACGGTGCGCGAGACGGCGTTCTCTGCGGCGTTTCACGATCCGCGGTTCCCACCGCTGGAGAAGGACGAGCTTCGGAACCTGCTCGTCGAGATCTCCGTTCTCTCCGCGCTGGTTCGAGTCGGGGACGTCCGGGCGATTGAGCCGGGTCTGCACGGGATTCTCATCGAGCATGGCCACAGTTCCGGACTCCTGCTGCCGCAGGTCGCCGCGCAGCATCGCTGGAACCGGGAGACGTTTCTCGAACAGACATGCCGAAAGGCCGGTCTTGCACCAGACGCGTGGCGCAGCCCGAATACGGTAATACGCGCCTTTACGGCCGAAGTGTTTGACGAAACCTCGACCACGGTGTGAATTTGACGGGAAGGTGGACAGATGGCACTCGATGTTCAGATCATCAACAAGGGGCTTATTGCGCTCGAGCGCAATGACACTCGACTGCTCGGAGTGAACACGGGCATACCGTCGAACAGCCCCAGCCTGCGAAAACTCGCCGGCGGGCAGCGGCAGACCGGGTGGATCGTCGTGGGAGACGCTGTGGAGGCCTGGCGCCCGCAGGGATTCGTCGAGCACGAGGGAACCGTCCATGTCTATGGACCGTACACCGAGGGAAGGCTGCTCGAGGACGCACTGTACGACACCGCGAGCAACCGCCTGGAGCTACTCGAACGAGTAGCCCGAGCGTTCGCGGCGCTCGAGCACAGGAGCGTTCCGATTGCGCCGTTTCACACCCGCACCGTCGTGCTTCTCAACGACGGCGGCGTACTCGTCCTTCCCCATGATATCATGGGATCGATTCGCGAGCATCAGGATTACGAGGCCCGCATCAAACGCATGGAGCGGTTCAACCATCCGGACCGTCGCCCGGAGGAGAATGTCGGATTCTCCCTTGCCGCGGCTGCCTACTTCGTGATTACCGGCGAGTTTCCCTACGACTCACAGGACGAAGAGGATCTCCACTCGAGGGTGCGGGCCGGCGTCGTGATCCCGGCGCATCACCGCGACGTATCAATCCGCCGTGAAGTCTCAGACATCCTTCAGGCCGAGCTCACCGGAACGCAGACGACGCCGCATCCGAACGTCTGGGCCGATCATCTGCGCAACTGGCGTGAACAGGGGGTGCGCCGGAGCCTCTCGTCGCAGGAACAGAGCCGGCTCGAGGAAGAAGCGCGTCAGGCGAACGAGCGCATCGAACGCATCTACCGTCGCAGGGAAGGCCTCCGGCGCAACGGGCGGAAGATTCTCACTATCGCCGTGATCGTCATCATCGTCGGCTCGATCCCCGGAACCATCATCAGGAACGCCCTTCAGCCGGGAGCCACCGCCGGCCTTCCGCCCGAGGAAGTAGTGGAGGCGTTCTACACGAGCATCAACACACTCGATCATATGACGATGGAGGATGCCACCGTCGACCGAGCCGGAGCCGATCTGATCCGTGAGGTAACGAATCTCTTTGTGCTCGATCGACAGCGAATGAGCGTTGAGATGCAATCCGGTTTCGTCGACGCCCAGGAGTGGCGGGACGCGGGAATGCCCACACTCCCCGCCGACCGCCAGCCGTACGGGGTTGTGAACCTGGAGATCCTTTCGCTTGACGCTCCGGAGGGCGAGCGCTGGTTCGAGGCGCGCTACGAGCGCTGGTTCCCCGACTACGAGATCGCCGAGACCACCGGTCGCACGGGAACAGCCGGGATCATGGTCGTCGACAGGCTTGCCCTGCGCACCGACCGGCGCGACGACTGGCTCATCTACCAGATCGAGCGCGTGTCGCAGGAGCCCATCGACCTGAACGACCTGCGTCGGCAGATCGAGCTATCGAGCTAGCCGCGGGCAGGAAGGAGGGCATATGGGCCGCGCTGGCGCCGTCGAGTTCACGGGAGCGCGAGTCCTCGTAATGGGGCTCGGCGCCCACGGGGGAGGCGTCGCGAGCGCACGGTACTGCGCCGAAGCCGGGGCCGATGTCACGGTCACCGATCTACGTGACGCAAACGACCTCGCAGGCAGTATCGCGCAGCTCTCCGACCTTCCAATACGCTTCGTCCTCGGACGGCACGACGCTGCGGACTTCCGGGCGGCCGATATCGTGGTGAAGAATCCGGCGGTACGACGAGACGTAAGCCTGCTGCGAGAGGCACGACGGGTGGAAACCGACATCTCGCTCTTCCTTCGCCTTCACCGGGGGCCCGTTCTCGCGATCACGGGAACGAAGGGCAAGTCGACCACCGCAAGCGCGTTGCGCCACATTCTCACGCGCTCCCATCCCGACGCCCGCCTTGCCGGCAATATCACAGTGTCACCGCTCTCGTTCTCCTCCGAGCTCGCGGGCACCGAGCCGATCGTGCTCGAGCTCTCCTCGTTCCAGCTCGGCGACCTGCTGTTGACCCCGATCGGGGCGGCCGCGACCGCTGCCTTCTCCGTCAGCGCCGTAACGAACATCATGCCGGATCACCAGGACTACTACGCATCGATGGACGACTACGCGGCGGACAAGGCCGTGGTCTTCGCGTCGCAACGCCCCGACGCGTGGTGCCTGCTTTCCGCGGACGACCGGTGGTCCCGCGAGTACTGCCCGCCGCAACCTGAACGGGTCGTGCGCGTGACGAGCACACCGCCGATGCGCCGTGACGGACCGAGCGCGGGCTTCCGCGACGGATGGGGCGTGCTGCACCTTCCCGGCCGCGGCGACCCTGTCCGGCTCGTCGAACCAGACGCCCGCGCGGGGGGGGCACACCAGCGGACGAACCTTCTATACGCCGCTGCCGCAGCGCTTCTCTTCGGCGTGCCTGCGGAGACCGTACGCAGGGGTGCACGAGACTTCCCTGGAATCGCTCATCGGCTCGAATCGCTAGGAACGGCCGCCGGGATCCGGTTCGTCAACGATTCGGCGGCGACGATTGCGGAAGCCGCCCTCGCCGCGGTCGAGAGCTTCGCCGAGCCGGTCCACCTGATCGCCGGAGGAAGCGACAAGGGCGTTCCCATAGACGCGTTCGCGATAGCGGCGCGTAGAGCGGAATCGGTCCACCTCCTCGAGGGGACCGCGACGGACCGCATCGTTGCCCTGCTCGATTCGCTCGACCTGAGGTACCACGGGCCGTACTCGAAGCTCGACGAGGCGTTCGAGGGTGCGGTGAGAGGAGCGCACCAAGGCCATGTCGTGCTGCTCTCGCCCGGATGCGCGTCATTCGGCATGTTCCGCAACGAGTTCGACCGTGGGGAGCAGTTCCGATCGCTCGTCGCCGAGCGCACTGCCATGGTAGAATAGTGGGAGGAGGACCCGTGCGCTACCCACCCGAGTTCATCCGTGCGATCCCAAAGAACGACCTACATGTTCATCTCGACGGCAGTCTCAGGCTCGAGACCCTGATCGAGCTCGCCCGCGATCAACGCGTTGATCTCCCGTCGACCACTCCGGAGGGCCTCAGGGAAACGGTGTTCAAGGAGTCGTACCAGGATCTCAACGAGTACCTTCACGGTTTTGCCTACACGTGCCGGGTCATGCAGGACCCGGAGAGCCTCGAGCGGATCGCGTACGAGCTCGCCGAGGACAACATCGGCGAGGGGGTTCGCTACGTCGAGGTACGTTTTGCGCCGCAGTTGCACGTATCACAGCAGATGACGTTTGAGATGGTGATGCATTCGGTCGACGCTGGACTGCGCCGCGCCCGCGACCGTTTTAACGCGACACTCGGTCCGCGCGAGCCGCCGTTCGAGTACGGCATCATCGTGACCGCGATGCGTTTCTTCACGCCCGCGTTCAGCTCGTACTACGGCGACCTTGCGCGCGTTCATCCCTACTCGAGCGACGATGAGTTGATCAAGATGGCCTCGCTCGAGCTCGCGAAAGCGAGCGTCAAGCTGCGCAACGAGAGTGAGGTCCAGGTCGTCGCCTTCGACCTCGCGGGGAGCGAGTACGGCTACCCGGCAAGTGCGCACCAGGAAGCCTACGACTACGTGCACAGCCACTTCATGAAGAAGACCGTCCACGCCGGCGAGGCGTACGGACCGGAGTCGATCTTCCAGGCGATCACGAAGATCCATGCCGACCGCATCGGGCACGGACTGCGGCTCTTCAGATCCGACATGATCTACAGCGACGCGGTCACGGATCGCGAACGCTACGTGCGAGACCTCGTGAACTACATCGCCGATAAGCGCATCACCGTCGAAGTCTGCCTCACGAGCAACCTCCAGACGTGTCCGGACCTGGGGGGCGTGACGGATCACAGCCTCGGAGACATGCTCGACCGTAACCTGAGCCTCTGCATCTGCACGGACAATCGGCTGGTGAGCAATACCTCGGTCACACGCGAGATCGAGCTTGCCATCGACGGATTCGCCATACCTCCAAACCAGCTGAAGAACATCATGATCTACGGGTTCAAACGCAGCTTCTTCTACCGCCCATACCAGGAGAAGCGGCAGTGGGTACGCCAGATCACCGACTACTACGAGAGGCTTGAGCAACAGTACGGCGTCGGCTGACTAGGGAAGCGGATTGCGTACCAGCCTGACCCCTATGCTGAAGCTCCGCCCGTGTTCCGGGTACCGACCTCGGTTCGTCACCCTGACGTCGGGTGCGCGGGTATTCCACGCCGTGCCTCGAACGACCCGCTGATTCGGATCGAGCGCGGTTGCCAGGACGATCGCGTCGCTTCGCTCGCCGAAGTCGCTCGAATCGGGGCCAACCGGGTCGGTGTCCGGAGACTGAGCGTAGTACCCCGGGTCGTACCGGTCGTGGCACCACTCCCAGACGTTTCCCACCAGACCGCGCACTCCGAAAGGCGACGCATCGTCGGCGGTCTGAAAGCCCTGCCGCACGGTCCCGTTGAAGAACCCGACCGGATTCGTGGGCCCGCCGTTCCGAGTATATGGCTCGTTGACGTCTTCAAAGGGATCAAAGCTTCGGTAGTAGTTGGCCACTCTTCCTGAGAGCTGCCCGCCCCAGGGGTACCGGAGCCCTCCCGGACCGCGAGCCGCGAACTCCCACTCAGCCTCCGTAGGGAGCCTGAATCCGGACGAACGCATGTCGAGCAGCGTCCCGTCTGAGGCGTACGCCTGAGGCCGACCCTCCACGTACGAAAGGAAGTTCGCGATGTGAATCGCCCCTGCCCAGGTCACGCCGACAGCCGGATGCGAACCGTACCCGGAGACGACACGGATGTCCCCGTCCGCGTGGCGCAGGCCGAACTGTTGACCGTAGTCCAACTCATCGAGTCCGACGAGAGGCGCCCGCTCATCGCCCACCGACCAGACGCCCTGTGCGTCTATCTCTACCAGACCGCGCGCCGCAGCGTACCGCACGATCGCCACGAGCTCGTCGTTCGTGACGGGGTTCACCTGCATCTCGTACGCGGCGGTAAGTGTTATCCGCCTCACCGGCCGTTCGTCGCGCCCGCCGTCCTCCGCGCCGCGGCTGAACGTCGCCTGCTCACCGTGCCGGATCACCGGCGCGAACGCGAGCCCGAAACCGCCGACGGTGAACCGCTCGGCGGGGCTCCATGCGAACCAGGTCCCGGCATCGTTACGGACGCGCACCTGCCACTCGTACTCCGCGCCGGGGGCTAGCGTTTCGGGAACGGGAACGAAGGTCTCGGCAACCGGCGGTTGCTGCTGCCACGATGAGCCCCCGAATGCCCGGTAACGCGCCTGGTACTCGACTCCGCCTTCGACCGGCAACCACTGGAGACCGGGGCGCGCGGTGAGGGTCGTCTCACCGTCGACGGGCCATGCCCGTTCCGGTTGAGCGTCGGCAAGAACCACCAGATCAACCGGCTCGCCAAACGCCGTCAGGTATCCGTCGTCGGTAATCGTTCGCGCACGCACGCTGTAGCGCCCCGCGGTCAGATCGAAGGGGACGGCGGCCGGGCCGGGCTCGACCGCAATGAACGAGTGCTGCAGGCCCACGAAGACCTGCGCATCGCGTTCGGACTCAACGGTTACCCGAGGGCGCCGGCTAATAGTAGGTCCGGTCGTCTCCGCCCGGGGCGTCGGAAGACCGAAGCGCGTCACGGTCTCGATCTCCATCCACTCGCTGTATCGTCCGTCTTCGAGTCTCGAGCGCAGCCGCAGAGAGTACGCCGCCCCATCGACGAAACCGGGAGGAATACTCACGAGCAGAGGGTCGCGTACCGCCGGGACGGAGACCATTCGATCTTCCTCAGCGAGGACGGAGAAGTCGACGACCTCAAAGGGTTCGTCGAACGGCCGTGGGGCGAACGGCCCGGAGATCATCTCTATCTCATAGGAGGCGATCGCGCCTTCGGCCGCGACCGCGGAGAGCAGAAATCGCGTCCGCGAGAGCTCGGTCGGGTCGCTGGGATTCACGAGCCGCAAGGTTACGGGCCGCGTATCGGGTTCGACCGCCGCCACGGCGCCGGGCGTCTCCTCCTCGGGTTCCTCTTCTGCAGGCTCATCGACAACCGCAGGCGCCGGCTCGTCAATGTCGACCGGCGGGCGCTCTGTCTCCTCACGCACCGGTTCGTCCGGCTCGGGTTCCTCCGGCGGATCGGGAACGCCGGCACACGAAAAGAGGAAGACCAGTAAAACTATGGGCAGCAAGCACCTGCGCATCGCGTTTGCCATCTTACCATAATCATCGGCGCAGAGGGAGTACTCTTCGAGCGAACCAGTCGGCATTCACCGCTCCGACTCTCCGCACCCGCTCCCGGCCCGCGGCGTCAAACACGACCGTCGTGGGAGTCGCGGAGATGCCGAGCGCCTCGACGACCCGGCCGGACGAGTCGAGCGCAACGGGAAACCGGTGACCGCTGCCTTCGAGGTAGGCGCGGACCGCTTCGACCGAGGGTTCGGTGGCCGTCAGGTTCAGAGTGACGATGTTGACGTCGGCGCCGTGGTCGAGGGAGAAGCGCTCGATCTCGGGCATCTGCGCGGTGCACGGCCCGCACCATGTGGCCCACGCAGTGACGACCGTTGGTTTCGACGCGTCGATCGACTGCTCGTATCCCGGCAGCCAGGTAAACTCGGGCACCGCATCTTGTCCGTCATCACCCGCCGGAACGATCGATGCAATGCCAAATCCCAGTGCGGCCCCCAACACGATGATCGCGGTATGGACCTGGACCCCGCGAGCACGGCCGTCACCGCGGCGCAGGTGTACGAACGCGCCCACGGCGACCCCGATGATGAGCCCGGCCACGATTCCCGGTGTGCCGCCGGGATAGTAGAGCAGCCGTGACGGTGCCTCGGCGATCTGGTCGAACCGGGTGACGAGCGGCGTCAGCTTCCAGACGGTGAACCCCGCGAGCACCCCGCTCAGCGCGATGTCGTTCGCCGCCGCCCAGGAATCGCGGTGGGTTCGCCAGATCGTGCGCTGGAGTATCCCAACGATCGCCAACCCCATGGCGCCGGCAACGAGCCAGACCGGGATGTTCAACGGGCCAATACGAAGGAGCTGGTCAGCGAGCGCCATGATGCCTCATGCCATGAACGTAGACATCACGGGTCCGCTCGGCAAGCCGAAATACGCGTGCCCCGATCGGCCGCTGAAGAACGTCCCAGCAGCCGAGTCGCCGCAGCATGACGCCCCCGAAACCGCGCTTGAACCGGTAGAGCCCGTGCATCGGGTGCGACGGGTCCTCGCTCGGCGGAACGCCGAACAGGTCGTACCAGAGGCACCCGTCGTCCCGCGCATCGAGCATCGCACGCCATTGGAGCGCGTAGTTCGGCATGAGGTTTCGCTTCTCGCTCGAGCTCGCTCCGTAGAGGTAGGTTGCCGCGCCGCGGTACCGAACGACGATGATCCCGGCAAGCAGGTCCCCTTCGTGACGGGCGAGGTAGAGTCGCAGGCTCGGCCCATCGTCGCCTGCAGGCAGCTCAAACAGCCGGGCGTAGTACTCGCGCGAGTGAATCGCGATCCGGTCGCGCTTCGCGGTCTGCCGGTACAGCTCGTACCACCGGTCGAGACTCGACGAATCGGCGACGTCAACCTCGACGCCCTTGCGCTCTGCGAGCCTGATGTTGTAGCGGTTCTTGCGGTGCATACCGGAGAGCAGTTCGTCATGGTCGCGCAAAAGGTCGATCACCACCGTGTCGGGAGGCTGAACGCCCACGGGCGCTCGATGTGCTACCGGCCCGCGTGCCTCATCGGTGCACAGACAGACGAACTCGCGCTCGACCGATGCCTGCGGCAGGTCGAACCGGACCACGACCGGCGGTCGACCATGCTCCCGGGCGACCTCGCGCGCTACCGCCGCGGCCGCGGCCCGAATCGGCTCAGCGAGATCCTCGGGCCGCGGGCCGGGAGACCAGGGCGTGCGCTCGTCGGGGATCGCCGGCGCGTACGGGACGTAGGAGAGGAGCACGCCGGGCGCGACGCGGCGCGTGAGCACGAGGAGATCCGGGAGGCCCGGACTCACCTCGCCGCCCGGAATGCTCACGGCGTGCCAGCCGAAGGCCGACTTGTGCTCGCCCCAGAACCGGGTCTGCAGAAAGTGCCACGGCGCGGATGCTTCCCGTCCTCCGACGGCGCCGTTCGGGCCGCCTGCCGCGGTCATCCAACCGATCCGTTCTCGACGAATCTGGTACGCACCTCACGCCCGCGTGCTTCAAGAGGCGACTCGCCGACCACGACGGCTCCGCGTTCGGCGCGGATCGGGATGGAGAAGAAGGTGTCGATATCGATCTGATCCGGCTGCTCATCGAGCTGCGGTACGCCGGCGAGCGTGATCGGCGTGCCCGGCTCCACATCGTCGAGGAAGAGCACGTCGACGCGTTCCTCGCCGTCGGGGCCCTTCTCGCTCGCGGCGAGAAGCATTCCCTGACTCACGACGCCCCGGAGCTTCGCGGGCTTGAGATTATCCACGACGATCACGGTCTTCCCGAGCAAATCTTCCGGTTCGTAGTGCCCCACGAGACCGCTCACGATCTGCCGCTCGTCCCCGCTCCCGTCGTCGATCGTCTCGATGTAGAGCCGGTCGGCCTTCGGATGAGAATCGACCGCGGTGATCTGTGCGGCGATCAGCCGCACCGCCCGCGTGAACCGTTGTTCAACCGAAGCTGCGGCATCTGCTTCAGCTGCGGTTTCAGCTTCAGCTGCGGTTTCAGCTTCAGCTGCCCGTTCCGATTGGGATCCCGAGAACGCCGCGCGAAACCGCTCGACATCCTCCTCGGTGATCTGTGCGAAGAGGATCTCGGGCTTCCCTACCCGGCTGATCCCGGAGAGCTCACCCAGGTCGCTCCAGGTCAGCTCGGACACCCCCAGGAAGCCCGCGATGCGATCGGCGGTCTCCGGAATGTAGGGCTTGACGAGTATCGCGAGGTCGCGAATCAGGTAGACGAGATCGGTCAGGAGGCCCAAGGTGACCTCGGGATCGTCGTGACGGCGCTTCCACGGCTCACCGTCCTGAAAGGTTTTGTTGCCGAGCGACGAGAGAGCGAACACGGTGCGCAGCGCGTCGCGCAGGTTCGCCCACTCGAGCAGACCGGTGATCTTCTCCTCCAGGGCGGATACCTGTTCCCAGAGCGGCGCGTTCGCCTTGCCCCCTGGCTCCGCGAGTCGTCCGTCGTAGTAGCGATGCACGAAGGTGAGCGTCCGGTTGACTAGGTTACTGAGGTTACCGATGAGCTCGCCGTTGACCTTCTCCCGGAAGTCGTCCCAGGTGAACAGGTAGTCGCTGCTCTCCGGACGGTTGTAGTACATGTAGAACCGCCACACGTCTGCGGGTATGCCGGTCCCCATCGCGTCGTTGCCGAACACGCCGATCCCCTTGCTCTTGCTGAACTTTCCAGCCTCGTAGTTCAGGTACTCGCTGCTCGACATGTGGTGGAGCATCGTCCAGTTCTCGCCGCTGCCCAGCAGTGAGCAGGGGAAGATCACGGTGTGGAAGGGGATGTTGTCTTTCCCGATGAACTGGAAGAGCTCGGTGCCTTCAGGGTCCTTCCACCACCGCTCCCAGTCGTCGGTGTGGTTCGCGGTGATCGAGATATAGCCGATCGGCGCGTCGAACCAGACGTAGATCA
>SLST01000352.1 GCA_007130265.1 Spirochaetales bacterium | reverse complement strand
GGAGGGCTCCTTCGAACTCGCAAAGGACGCCCTCGTCGAGCTGGATGCCGTGCATATGGTCATCACGGCAAGGGACGGGGTCTACGAGCTCCATAGCCGTGATGGAGTCACACGCTTCGTACGCGAGCGTGGAGAGGAAGAGTGGACATACCGTGTTCTTCCCGATTCGACCGGCCCCAATCCCGTGGAGAACCAGGATCCGCGAGCACTAATCCATCTCGATGATATTTTCGCGACCGGAGACGATCCCAACGAGATGTGCGAAGAGTTTCAAAGGGTGGAGCCTGGCTTCGAGTGTCCCGATCCGCGCGTGTTCTTCCCTCCAAGCGATAGCTTGTCCTACCCGGCTGCCTACGAACGGATAGCAGCCCTTTTCGACAGTCCTCGTGCCCCCGACTTCGTCATAGAGTACGAGCCCTACGTCATCACCGACATCGGCAGCATGATATCGGGCCACGGCCATCTCAACGTGCTGTCTTCTAGAGCCGCGCTTGCATTCGCTGGCCCTGGAATCCGTAAGGGGCGTATCGGCATGTCCGATGACACCGCCGAGATTGCTGTTCCTCGGGCCGTCGACATAGCTCCTACCGTCGCCCATCTGCTTGGTGTGGAAAAGCGGACTGGATTCGACGCCGCCGGTCGTCTTTCAACGGAGGTATATCTGGCAAGGCAGGACGGCAGAGTTCTCGAGGAGATTCTCTCGGGTTCGGCAGAGCGACCGAAGCGAGCGGTGATCATCTCCCACGACGCGCTCATGATTAGCGAACTGTATGCGATGATGGAGGAGGAGGAGCTGCCTTCCTACGAGTTCTTCGTCAATGAGGCCGCTTGGTACGATTTTGGTGTGATTAGCAACTGGCCCACCAACACCTTTGCCTCGCTCAACACCATGGGAACAGGGGTCTGGTCCGGTGCCCATGGTGTCATCGATAACGCTTTCTTCGTTCGTGAAACGGGAAGGTACAAGAGCCCCATCACCGAGATAATCGATTTCAGCCGCTTTGTGATTGACGATGTGGAGACGCTGTATGAAGCGGTACATCGCTCTTTTCCAAACTGGCATCCGGACGGCGACGAGCAACAGCGGATTGGAAACTTCACCGCGGCGCTCAATAATCCCTGTGGAAAAGGTGCCGACATATCCATCCTGGATCTTCGGGAGACATACGACTTGAATCGATGCCGCGTTCCAAGCGAAGTTTTGGAGCGGTATCCATTGCCGCGGGTTGATCAGAACATCCCCCGAAACAGTCAGGCGGCGGACAACATCGCGTTGACCGACTACCTCAAGCTCCTCTTTGGACAGCTTCCGATTCCGAACGGAGAGCGCTGCGCGCCGATTCCTCGGTTCACATACCTCAACTTTAGCCTCACCGATGATGTCGCCCATTACCGGGGCCCGCACTCGGACTCTCAGTGGGCCGCGATGCGTCAAACTGAAGAGCGCACTCGTATTCTTCTGGATGCCTCACGGGAGGCGGGGATCTTCGATGAGACCCTCTTCGTTCTCGTCTCCGACCATGGACAGCTCCTAGTCGATCGAGATCGCCTTCCCGATCCCAAGCCGATTCTGGACGATCTCGGTCTCAAGTACAGAGCCAATGACCAGTTCACCTTCGTGTATCTCTTCACCATAGCGGTGGACGTAGATGCACCGACTCTACGGCGGGGAGAAGAGGCGACAATCCAGATTACGGCCCGCGATGACGACGATGATCAAATCAAGCGGGCAGCGGGAGAGGGGGAGCGCGGCTTTACTCTGCCCGACGCGGAAGGAGCGATGGTGGAGGTAATGTCGACTGGAGATACCGTGCCGCTCGAGAATGGGCGGGCCGAAATCGTGGTGACTCCATCGGGTAGCGAGGTTCATCTTCGGATTACCCATCCCGAATACTCGCCTCGCGAGTTGAGGCTGCCCGTCGAAGGTTGAAAAGTCTACTCTAGACCCTCTTGGTTTCGGGGTGCCCCAGTACAAGACTGACCAGCTCGTGGTCGGAAAATCAGCGGAGGTTTTCAATGATAAGGTTTCTGTGTTGCTTCCTTCTCGCCCTCTTTCTCGCTGTTCCCGGATGTGGTGAGAATGGCAACGACAACGGCAACGACGAAAACGGACCGAACGGGGGCGACCCCAACGGGGACCCAGAGGATGACTGCGAGGGTGAGGATCAAGAGATAACCTTCGAGGAGCCCGTGGACACGGCTTCTGTCCCCGTTCGTCCATGCTTCGATACGACCGACAACTGCCTGCGCGTTCGGGCTACCTTCTGCCGTCCGGTGGAGGATCACAACCGAATAGAGGCCTACCTGGAAAAGGATGGGGACCGACTTCCGGGTTCCATTCAGTATAGGTGGATGGATCGGGCCGTCGTTTTTCAGCCTTTTGCCATACTCGAGAGCCAAAGCACCTACGAGGCCGTCATCATCGCCGATGGCGTCGAGGCTCGCTTGGAGCTGACGACGGAGGCAGCAAGCGAAGGGGCCGTTCCCGACATCGAGGGGAGCACCTTCGCGTTCAATATCGAGGAGTTTCTCTGGCCAGATGAGCTGTCCGGAATCTTCAATACCTTGAGCTCGTCGATCCCCGACAACCTCATCAACGTAAACGAGCTCATAATCGACGAATCGACGGATCCCTCCGATCAAACAGCGATTGTGAACATG
>SLST01000180.1 GCA_007130265.1 Spirochaetales bacterium | reverse complement strand
GGAGCGATCCCGACCGGCTCTCCGCTCGCGTCGCATCGCTCCTCCGCGATCCGGCCAACAAGGTCTCCGTGAGCGCCGCATCAGCGTGGGAGATCGCGACAAAGCACCGCATCGGCGAGTTCCCCGACGGCGGGCGCATCGTGCAGCAGTGGCAGGAGCGCATCGCATCCGACCGTTTCGCCGAGCTTCCCATCCTCTGCCCGCATGCCTTGCGCGCCGGATCGCTCCCGGGCGACCACCGCGATCCGTTCGACCGCATCATCGCGGCGCAGAGCATACTGGAGGGAGTGCCGGTGGTGAGCGCCGACGGGCAGATCAGCGCGCTCGGCGCGGAGAGGGTCTGGGAGTAGGGATTGGAGGTCGGGACAGGTGGAGGCGGCGACCTCGACACCGGCCGGTAATGCGTTCACTATGAGCCATGAGGTACGAGAACCTCGTTCGATCGCTGCCGCCGGAGTTCCTCGACCGCATGAGGCGGGTGTCCGGAGCGGATGGAAAGCGGTGGATCGAGACGCTTCCTGAGATCATCGAGATCGTGAGCAGGCGGTTCGACGTCGGCTCGCTCAAACCGGTGGAGGATCTCAGCTACCACTTCGTAGCGTTCGCAGAACGGCGCACCGGCGGGAGCTGTGTCGTGAAGGTAGGCGTGGCGAACAGGGATTCGCTTGCGGAGGCCGCCGCGCTCGATGCGTTCGCAGGCCGCGGTGCGTGTACCCTCTTCGGCGAGATCGACGCCTCAGCCGACGACCCGGCCTATGTCGCGCTGCTGCTCGAACGGTGTGATCCGGGCAGGACGCTGCGAGACTGGCGAAGTCTTCCCGAGCGGACCAACGTGGCGGCCGAGATCTTCGCCAGACTCCACTCCGACGGTGGTCCGCCGCCTGACGTGTCGGCGGCGGGTGTCGCCTCCGGCTACGAGGATCTCCTTCGTGGCGTCGTCCGGCGGCTCGGGCTCAGTGTGCGCGGCATCTATCCCGGCGCCGCTGCTCCCGGCGCCGTCGGCGTCGACGACCGCGCCGCCTTCACGAGCCGTGCCGGCAATGAGGTGCTACGAACCGCCGAGCACCTCGTCGAATGCGCGCTCCCGCTCGTGGAAAAACTACGCGCTTCGGCAGAAGCTCTGCTCCACGGCGCCGTGCTCGACTCGGTGCTTTCCATGCTCTGGTCGATCGAGGGTGGCGATCCTCACGACGACATCGTGCAGGCGTTCGACCGGTGCCGGGTGCTGCTTGAGATCAGTTCCTCCCGTGCGTGACCTCGCCTGCGCCCGGGGCCAGGCGAGGTCGTAGCGGTCGCCTATCACCGATCAGCGCCTCGCGGTGGAATTGGCGAGCGAAACCGAATCATGGAGGACTCATGCGTCTGACCGACCAGCAAAGGCAGGCGATTCGGGAGGCCGTAGAGGCGGAGACATAGATTTGCTCGTCGAGCTCGTGGACATGCCGGCTGACTCAAGAACTGCGGCAGAAGCGAAGTTCCGTGCGCACGTCGAGTCCGTACGACCGATGCCATGACATTCGCCGGATTTAGTGACGGCGCGTGACTACTACCGCGGTTGGTCAGTATAGTATCTCTCGAGGTAAAAATGACTGAACAGATCAACGATCCGGCCGCGCTCGCGGCTGCACCAGGCGTATCCGACGACGAGGTCTTCCTCTTCGACCTTCGCGGCTATCTCGTGCTCAAGGGCGCGATCGCGAAGGATCATGTCGCCGAGCTCAACGAGTCGCTCGACGAGATCATCGCGCTCGACCCGCCCCTCAGCCACGGCGAGTGGTACGGCGCCGTACAGGCCCACACCTTTGGCGGAATCGACGGGATGAACCTGCAGCAGATCTACGAGGCCGGCGAGCCGTGGGAGCGGCTGATCGATCACCCGAACTGGATCGAGAAGGTGAAGCACTTCGTCGGCGGTCAGGACACCTTTGACGCCCTCCACGGGCCGCTCTTCATCGACGAGAACTTCGCCTCGCTCCGCGGACCCGGTGAGGCGATCGGTATCCACTCCGGCGGCCACGCCGGATGCAAGCGCAATCAGTTCCGCTACCACAACGGGCGCTTCATGTGCGGGCAGATCAATATCCTCATGGCGCTCACCGACATCGGCCCCGGTGACGGCGCGACGATGGTGATTCCCGGGTCGCACAAGTCGAATTTCCCGGCGCCCGGGTATGCCGAGCATGCGATCAAGCAGGGGGAGGCCACGAGCGCCGAAGGCGTGCTTGGGGCGATCGAGGTCCCCATGGAGGCGGGCGACGCGCTCCTGTTCACGGACACGATCTGTCACGGATCCGCGAAGCGAAGGAACGGAGGCCTGCGCAGGATCGCCGTTTACCGCTATGGACCGTCGTGGGGCCGTTCGCGCCACCCGTACTACCCGTCGGACGAGCTCATGGCTCGCCTCACCGCGGAGCGCGCCAAGATGGTGCTCCCCATGCGGCCCATTGCGCGCGAGCCGAACCGCATCCCCGGCACGGCGAGCCCGCCCCACGCAGTGAATTGACGGATCGCCCGCTCCGGTCTACGCTGGGGCCATGAAGACCATGCAAGGCGCGGTGCTGCCGGGCAACAGCACCGTCGAGTTCAGAGAGTATCCGGTGCCCGAGCCCGGTCACGGCGAGGTTCTGGTAAGGACGAAGTCGTCAACCATCTGCGGGAGCGACATCCGCGCCATCTACCGCGAGCACGTGGGGAAGGGCCCTGAAGGATATCAGGGGGTTATCGCCGGGCACGAACCGTGCGGGCAGATCGAAGCCGTGGGGCCGGGCTGCCGACGCTTCACCCCCGGCGACCGCGTGATCGTCTATCACATCTCCGGCTGCGGCGTATGCAACGACTGCCGCCGCGGCTACATGATCAGCTGCACGAGCGAGACGTGGCGGCGCGCCTACGGCTGGCAACGCGACGGCGGCATGGCCCCGTACATCCTCGCCGAGGAGAAGGATCTCGTTCTGCTACCAGATGAGCTCTCCTATACCGACGGGGCGCAGGTCGCCTGCGGGTTCGGTACGGTGTACGAGGCGATCGAGAAGGTCGGCGTATGCGGGGCCGACGCGGTACTCGTGACCGGGCTCGGTCCCGTGGGACTCGCGACGCTGATGCTCGCAAAGGCGCTCGGCGCGCGCGAGCTCATCGGCATTGACACGGTGCCGGGGCGCCTCGAGCTCGCGAAGAAGCTCGGGCTCGTGACGTACGCGCTTCCTGCTGGAAAGGATAACGTAGATGAGATACGCGAGATCACCGGTGGGGCCGGAGTCGAGCGGGCGTTCGACTGCTCGGGCGCAGATCCGGCGCGGCAGACCGCGATCCGGGCGACCCGGAAATGGGGACGTATCGCGCTCGTAGGCGAGGGCGGGACCGTCGCCTTCAACCCCAGTCCGGACATCATCCACGATCAGAAGACGATCTACGGCTCCTGGGTCACGAGCATCTGGCGGATGGAGGAGCTCGTCGAACGGCTCGTCCGGTGGGGCATCCACCCGGAGGAGCTCGTGACGAATCGGTTCACGCTGGAGCGGGCCGACGATGCCTACCGGCTCATGGCCGGCGGCGAGTGCGGCAAGGTCGCGGTCGTCTTCGACGAGGAGGTCAAGTAATGGCGTTCACCCTCGCCCCAGACGCGATCGATCCGGCACTCGTCCCCACACGCCCGACGCACCGCGATGACCTCATGCCCGCGGTCGGGCTCGGCACCTTCGGTTCGGATCACGCATCCCCGGGCGAGGTTGCCGCCGCGGTGCGCGAGGCGATTGCGCTCGGCTACCGGCACATCGACTGCGCGCGGGTGTACGGGAACGAGGCGGAGATTGGTCAGGTGCTTGCCGAGGTCCTCGCGTCGGGCCTGGTGAAACGAGAAGAGCTCTGGATCACGAGCAAGCTCTGGAACGACATGCACGGCGATGGAGATGTGCTGCTTTCGCTCGCGCAGACTCTGAAGGACCTGCGGCTCGACTACCTCGATCTCTTCCTCGTGCATTGGCCGTTTCCCAATCACCACGACCCCGGCGTCGACGTGAACGCCCGGCATCCGGACTCACAGCCGTACATCCACGAGGATTACCTGCGCCTGTGGCGCCAGATGGAGCGCGTCGCCGACGCGGGGCTTGTCCGGCACATCGGCACGAGTAACATGACGATCCCCAAGCTCGAGCTCCTGCTTCGCGACTGCAGGATCAAGCCGGCGGTGAACGAGATGGAGCTCCATCCCCACTTCCAGCAGCCCGATCTCTTCGCCTGGTGCGAACGGCACGGCGTAATACCCGTTGGCTACAGCCCCATCGGCTCGCCCAACCGCCCGCCGCGCGACACGACGCCGGAGGACACCGTCGATATAGAGGACCCGGTAATCGTGGAGATTGCACAGGCGCACGGCATCCATCCGGCGCTCGTCTGTCTGAAGTGGGCAGTCCAACGCGGCCAGGTGCCCATCCCCATGTCGACGAAACGACGAAACATCCACAGCAACCTCCTCGCCGTCGTCGAGGACCCGCTGAGTAACGACGAGATGAGCTCGCTCGCAAAGGTCGACCGCAACTGCCGCCTCATCAAGGGACAGGTCTTCCTCTGGCCGGGAAGCCAAGGGTGGGAGGATCTGTGGGATCCCGAAGGCGTGATAGCGAGGTGACGGCGGCTGTCGTCGCGCCGCGCCTACTTCAGTATCTGCGCCTTCAGTTCGCGGAGGAATCGATCGAACTGCTCGTGACGCTTGCGAAAATCCGTGGCTATCCCGTCCGCCGCTCTGTTGGCGAAGAGAACCTTCTGCGGTATGAGTGGCGTCTTGTAAAGGTTACGAAACAGATGCCGGAACCGACGTAACTCGTCAACCCTGAAGGAGAAGTCGAGGTCGAAAAGTGCGGGTCGCACGCCCTCGATTTCAAGCGTCATCCGTTCCGCGAGCGACCGGTGCCAGTCTCGATCGTCAAGACTGTTCTCAAAGAACTTCGCAATTCGCGCGAAGTAGGATTCCAGCGAATTGTATAGGTTGTGCAGGGTGTAGCCGAGTGCGGCGTAATCGAACTCATCCGCGTCCTCAGAAGCCGCGATTCGGTCGGTCATCTCCCTGTTCTTTGCGTAGTTGGTTTCCACGAACCGCAGGTCCTGCGACAGCTCAGATCGTAGTTGCTCAATCGAGTCACTTGTTCTCATACAACACCACACCATGCTTCAGCACGTAGTCAGTGAACTCCGCGTTCTGTAGCTCGAGCTCGACGAGGGACACGTCGAACTCGCTCAGCGGCACCGCTGCGGCCAATCGAGACCAGTCGCCGCCGATCACGCCGATATCGACGTCGGAGTTCATCCTGTAGGATCGCCAGGTCTCAAACGTCGAGCCGAATCCGATGATCTTCCTGACCGAAGGGTCGGCGTCTGCGAGAAGACTCGCGACATGACGAGCCAATTTCTGCGCCCTCGCGCGCCGCTCGGCGCACGAGTGATCACGCCGTCGATCCTTCTCGCGTAGACGTTCGGCTGCCTGTCTTACCATCGCTTCGCGGTCCAATGAACCCCACCTCCCCGAGGCACCCATAAGTATACTCGATCCCGGTGTGGTTTTGGAGACGCCCTGGCTTGCGTGCCCGTCACCCCATGCTATGATGCGCAAGGAGGCAACCCATGACAAGAGTGGCGATCGTGACCGGCGGAACTCGGGGTATCGGGCGGGGGATCACGGAGGCGTTCCTGCGCGACGGAGTGAGCGTCGCGGCCGTCTACGCGGTGGACCGGGGCGCGGCGTCGGCGCTCGAGCGCGAATCGGCGTCGGCCCAGGGAGAGCTTCTGACCATACAGGCCGACGCTGGGAACGCGGCCGACGTCACGCGGATCGTAGACGAGACGGTTGCGAAGTGGGGGCGCGTCGACTACCTCATCAACAACGCCGCGATCTCGCTCTTCGCCTTCCTCGATGAAATGACCGAGGAGTTTCTCGACGAGATGATCCGCGTCAATTTCAAGGGCCCGGTGCTGATGACGCAGGCGGTTCTGCCGCACATGATGCGGCAACGCTTCGGGCGGATTGTGAACGCGAGCTCGATCTCCGGCCACTATGCCGACGTCGGGCAGGTTGCCTACGGAGGGACGAAGGCCGCGATCGAGATGATGACGAAGCTCGCCGCGGCGGAGCTCGGACCCTACGGGATCACGGTGAACGCGTACGCGCCGGGGATCATCGAGACCGACATGACGCGCGAGATGATCGCCGAGCGCGGTGACCTCCAGGTGCGTCAGATCCCGCTCGGGGGCTTCGGCAAGCCGGAGGATGTCGCGGGACTGGTGGTCTTTCTCTGTTCGGACGCCGGAAGGTACATAACGGGTGAGATAATCGGTGTGGACGGCGGGATGCTCCGCGCCCAGAATCCATCTCGTGCGGTCGATCGCGCGTCAACGTGACGCGCAGTCAGTCGCGACGGCCTTCCGTGCCGCCGTTTCGCCCGCGCGGATGCGGTGCTCAATCATCGCGCTCGAGAAGTCGAGCGTATCGCCGAGCTGTTCTTCCGGCTTCACGATCGTGATCGGACAGTGGCGAAGCGGCGTGCCGTCCGGATTTCGCAGCACGACTCCCGCCGCCTCCGCCTGCTTCACGAGCTCGTTGATCCTGACGAACTCGCGCACGTCGTTGTGCATGATCTCGTTGATCGCGACCTCCGAGAGGCTTCGTCTTGCCGCCTCGAAGATGTTCCCCGGCGGATCGCTTGCGTCGAGTCGACCGGTGTCGCACTCGATCACGACGATCTCCCCCGGTTCGTGTTTCAGCGCGTCGCCCAAGGGGGTCACGTTCCGGATGCCGCCGTCCACCCAGGCGTGTTCGCCAACCGGTTCCCAGATCACCGGCATCGTCGCGCTGTGCCACACCGCGTCCAGAAAACCCGGTTCGTTCTCCCTCACCAGCTCGTAGTTACCGGTCACGAGCGATACCCGTCCCACGTGTACCGGTATCTCGAACGGTCGCCCGGCGGCGTGCCGTTCGAGCGTCGTGCGAAGCGGCCGGTTGTCGTGCAGACCGCGCCTCTTCAGGAGTGCGATCCGCAGACCGACGCCGAACCATGAGAACCTGCGATGTACATCCTTCTCACGGATCGACCGCCAGACATCGAGCAGGCGCCGCTGCTCCCCCTGACCAATGAGCGTCGCGTTCAGCGCTCCGACGGAGACGCCGAAGACGCGGTCCCACCGGTACCCGCTGTCTTCCCGAAGGACCCGTTCGGCCCCAACCTGGAAGGCGCCCTTCGCGCCGCCGCCTGAGAGTACGAGCGTCGCCGTTCGTGGAGCCATCTTGCCTCCTTCGGGCCGGTCACAGCCGGCCGGTGAGCTCGGCTACGCGCGTGCGGTAATCCTGGTGAGCCTTTCGCTGGGATTCGGTCAGCGTCGGTTCTACGATGCCCTCAACCCCGTTCGGGCCGATAATCGACTTCTGCTCGTAGAAGACCTCGGTGTCAGGAGCGGCGGATATGGCCGTGATGACCTGACGGCGCTTACTCACGATCTCCGCGGTGACCTCTGAGATGACGGCGGCCGGGGCGTAATGGTGGTACTTCAAGCGCCGGTCCATCACTTCGGGTGTCGGCAGCGTCGCGAGTCTCGCCGGATCCGTGGTAAGGCGCGTCACCGGGATGCCGCCGGCCGCGCACTGGTCGAGTGCCAGTTCCTCACCCCGGAGCGTGCGAACGGTCGTGATTCGGATGTCTTCGTTACTGAGACCCACTGTGCGCGCGATCTGGTTACGGAACCATTCGCGGTAGATCAGCAACGGGAACCCGATGACCTTGGACCGTGCGAAGTAGCCGCTTCGCGCGATGATCGAACAGAAGAGCTCGGCGGGTTGCGAGAGTACGGCGACGACCGCCTGCGGAGCAAAGTGACCGATCTGTGCCGCGATTTCTTCCATCGTCTGTCGATCGCGCTCGCTCGGCATGGATACGTTGGGAGAGATCGAGCCTTCCACTCCTGCCGCGACGATCACGACATCGCTCTGCGCGATCTCCTTTGGCTCCTCGTAGGACGAGAAGGCGATCTTCGACTGGAGAGCGACGTTTGACTGCAGGAAATCGACGAGCGTAGCACGCGACCGGTCCGGGTCGATGTCGACGAGCCGGATTCGGGCGACGTCGCGGTTTCGGGCGAGGAAGTACGCGACTCGCGCGCCTATGCTGCCGACGCCGAAAATGGAAACCTGTTTCATCGTGCACCCCCCTGAAGGGCTGTCGCGAGGCGACTCGCGCTGCCTTTCAGTTTCTCGAGGGCAGGCTTGTCCAGATCAGGCGGGACGGGCCGTTCGGCACCGAATCTTCCAATGACAGCCGGGATGCTCATCGCAACGTTGGAGATCCCGTTGATCCCCTTCCACGGCATCGTGACCGAGAGCACTCGCCGGTCATCCTTGACGAGCGATCGAAGAAGCTCGAGGCAGGCCATCGAAGGAGTGTAGCGGCTGAACGCTTCGCTCATCTGGCTCAATCGCGCTTCAGCGTCTGCCGCGAACGTCTTCGTTACCCCGGCCATCGTGTCGGCCGATGCCACCGCACCAACGGGCACACCGTTGATACTCGTATAGTCCCAGATGATCGACGCCTCCTGGTCGTGTGGTCCAATAACGTGCGTGCGAATGTAGTCAGGGTTCACCGCGAGCGAATCCCCGAGCGCGTGGCGGGCGCGGTACGAGTCCACGACGCCTCCTATCCCCATGACCCGCGAGGGTGGCAGGTTGAGCGCCTTCGCAAGCGCCTCGGTCATCAGATCAACCGGCTCGGTGGCCACGACAAAGAGGTTCGACGAGCCGACGAAGGCCTCGGCCATCTCATCGATAATCGCGAGGTTCCTCTCAAAGAGCTCATTTGCAGGCGTCCCGGCGTCCCGGCGCGCGCCGGCCGCCACGAGGATCACGCCGCAGGAGGCGAGCTCGCGTGCCTCACTCACAAACGAGACTCGCCGGTTATACACGTGACCGAACGAGGTGTCCGTGAGGTCCGAAGCGAGGTACTCCGCCTTGTCGCAGTCGATGTCGAAGAGCACGAGGTCGCACAGGTCGCGCTCAGCGAGCGTGAACGCAACGTCGGAACCGAGCCGGCCCACGCCGACCACTCCAACCGATTGTTCTGTCATGCGGAGATGATACCGCCAGGCCGAAAGTTGAGTCAATTCATCGACTAGCAGGCCGACCACCATTTCGGACTCGTGGATCGCTTCTGTGTATCATGGAGCCATGATCTACCGCATCGAGCGCCTCAACGACTCCAAGCCCATCATTTCGAGCCGGACCTTCGCGCAGGCAGGCATACCCGAAGAGGCGGCGAGCATCAACGGTCCGTCGGTCGCCGCGGTGCCGGGGTGGGTGCCGGAGGACCGGCGCGCTGATCCTCGCGCCCGCTACTACCTCTACTTCGCGCACCACGGCGGCAGCTACATTCGTATGGCGTGGGCGGAGTCGCTGACCGGCCCGTACCATCTCTACCGTCCGCGGCGGCCCGGATCGCGCGGCGTGCTCGCGCTTGCGGAGATCGACGGCCGCCCCCTGCTTCGCTTCGAGAACGGCGTGGAGGTCTCGTCGCACATCGCGAGTCCCAACGTTCATGTGGACGAGACGAACCGCCGGTTCGTTCTCTACTTCCATGGCTCGACGAACACCTCGACGCCGCCTCCGCACCACATGACCGGCCCGCAGAAGACGCTCGTCGCAACCTCCGCGACCGGGCTCAACTTCAACCTGCCTGAGCATGGCGGCGAGCCGGGGCACGGTCTCCGGCCGGCGCTCCTTGGCAACGCTTACTTCTGCGTCTTCGCCTTCCGCGACTACGTCTATGCGTTTTCCAACGGCGGTGAGCTCTGGCGCGCTCCGCGCGATCGGGCCTGGCTGCCCGCCGATCCGCCCACCGCCGATTCCTGGGAACGTGGACCGAATCCGGTTGCAGACGCCCTCGCCCAGGCCGATGCATCCGCCTCATTCGAAGTTCGGTCGACCGACCCGCGTCACTTCGCGGTGCGGTTCGTCGAGCCTGATCGGCTCGAGGTCTTCTTCAGCCTGCGCGGCGATATCGAGGAGTCGATTGAACGGATTGAGATCGACCTTGGCGGGGGAGAGTGGTCGACCTGGCGCGCGACCGATTACGCGCGGCTGCTGTCGCCGCGGGAGCCGTGGGAGGGAGCACTGCTTCCGCGGGAGATCTCTCGCGGAGGGGGGCAGATCCGCGTGCGGCAGCTGCGCGACCCTGCCGTCTTTGCCGATTCCGACGGGTCGTCGTACCTGTTCTACTGCGGCGCGGGCGAAGAGGGGATCGGCGTCGCGGCGCTGCAGAGGCTCTCGCGAGACCAACCCCGCGCCATCTCGAAAGCCGGGAAGACGCGGGCTCTGGAACGAGACATTCGGTCGGACCGCTGATGACCACGGTCTCAGAAGAGCAGCTTGCGGATCTGCTGGCAGTTGGGTACGAACTCTCCGTCTCTACGGTGGAGCCGCTCGCCGCCGGCTACGACGCCGACGCATGGTCGTTCCTTGTTGTACGGCGAGACGACCAGCGGTATCTGCTGCGTTTGCGTCGCGGCGCCGCGCCGGAGGGAGCTCTGTGCGCGCTCGCGCGTATGGCCGCCTCCG
>SLST01000019.1 GCA_007130265.1 Spirochaetales bacterium | reverse complement strand
CGTTCCACAACGAGAGCGGTGTGAGACGGTACGTGTGCATGTGTTCCGGACTCTTCTCGAGCTCGGCGAACGCTGCAAGCTCCGCCCTCGCTTCCTCGAAGCCGGGGTCGTGAACGTCCGCCAGCAGGCTTGCGTCGCTCTGGATGATAAGTGGCGTCCCCGCGGGTTGACTCATGGAGCAGCTAGGATACTCCTTGCCGGCCTGCGGATCAACCGATCAAAGCCTGCGGTCAGTCGGATTCGCTTTCCAGCGCGCCGATCGCGATCCAGGCGAGCAGTCCGCTGCCAACCTGCAATGCGTCCTCGTCGAGGTCGAATCGAGAGGTGTGCACGGGGTGGACGATGCTCCGCTCCTCGTTGCGGACCCCCAGGTTGTAGAAACAGCTCGGACGATGTCGACCGTAGTAGGCGAAATCCTCCGCCCACATCTCGGGTCCGAGGTCGACTACGCGCTGCTCTCCAAGGTAGTCGACCGCCCTGGCTCGCGCGGAAGCGGTCGTCTGGGGATCGTTGATGAGCGATGGGTAGCCGCGGACGATACGGACCTCGGCCTCGCCGCCGAGCATCCGCGCCAACGAGTTGGTGGTCTCGCGTATCCGTTCGAGCGCCGTTTCACGCCACCGATCGTCGACGGTCCGGAACGTCCCGGCGATCTCGACCGTGTCGGGTATGACGTTCGCCGCGCCGTCGGCGATGAGGCGGCCGAAGCTCAGTACGCTGGGGGTGTTCGGGTCGGCATTGCGGCTGACGATCTGCTGCAGCGTGACGATCAGCGTCGACGCGATCACCACCGGATCGGTCGTCTGGTGCGGCTTTGCCGCGTGGCCGCCGCGCCCTCTGACCTCCAGGTAGATCTCGTCGGCGCTCGCCATGAAGAGTCCCGAGGCGAACCCGACGGTGCCCGCCGGAAGCTCGGTGTTCACATGCTGCCCGTAGACCCGACCGACACGCGGCGAGTCGAGGACGCCGGACTCGATCATTCCCAGCGCGCCTCCGGGGGCCCGTTCCTCAGCCGGCTGAAAGATCAGCTTGACCGTACCGGGGAGCTCGTCACCGAGAGCCGAGAGGATGCGCCCGGCGGTGAGGACGCATGCCACGTGGCCATCATGGCCACAGGCGTGCATGACGCCTTCGTTGGTCGATCGGCACTCGTGTTGCTCATCCTCGCGGATCGGCAGCGCATCCATGTCCGCGCGAAGCGCGACGACCGGACCGTTTCCGTCGTGCCCGGCGACGAGGGCGACGATCCCGTGCGTTGTATCGTCGACCTCGACGTCGATCCCTGAAGCCCGCAGCTCGTTCGCGATGAACGCCGCAGTGCGCTCCTCCTCGAAGGAGAGCTCCGGGTGCGCGTGAAGGTGACGGCGAACACGTACTGCTTCGCCCTGCTCGCTCGCGGCAAGCGATTGAACGCGGTCCTTGCCGATCATCGTGGAAGAATCTATCTCCGCGGCGGCGGCGGAATCAAGCGGTATCGCTGACCGGTGCCGTACCAAAGGGTATACTGCTCCCGGGAGACGCCGTGAAAACCTTCGTCATTGACACCAACGTCTTCGTGCACAAGCCCGATTGCGTGTTGAGCTTCAGGGACAACGAGGTGGTGATCCCCCTCTGGGTTCTCGAGGAGCTCGACAAGCTGAAGAGCTACAGCGACGAGCGGGGACGCAACGCGCGGCATGCTATCCGGTTTCTCGATGAGCTCGGGCGGAAGGGCAGTCTCAGCGACGGGGTGAAGATGGAGAACGGCTCGGTGCTACGAGTGGTGCTTTCCACCGGGGTGGAACCTCCTTCGGACATGCTCAGCGACACGGTGGACAACAAGATCATCCTGACCGCCTACGACATCGCTCAGAAGGGCGGAACCGTATTCTTCGTCTCAAAGGACATCAACGCTCGCGTCAAGGCCACCGCGCTTGGTCTCCGGGCGGTTGACTACGAGAAGCAGACGGTCAACATCGACAAGCTCTATCCAGGCTATACCGAGCTCGACGCCACCGCGGACACCGTCGCGGCACTGGCGTCGCGGAAGCGGCTATCGTGGCCCGACGCCTTTCCGCCGAACCACTACGTGCTCCTCCACGACCGGGTGCACGACGAGACCATCCTCACCCGCTACGACCCCGCCGCCGGCGAGCTCGTCTTCATCGATTACCGGATGCCATCGGTGGCCGGAGTACGGCCGCTGAACGACCAGCAGCGAATCGCATTCGACCTGCTTCTCGATGAGTCGGTGAGTCTCGTAACGCTGGTTGGAAAGGCAGGCACCGGCAAGACGCTCCTGGCGCTGGCCGCGGGGCTGAAGATGACCGTGGAGGAGCGAAGCTACAGCCGCGTTCTCGTCAGCCGTCCGGTCATCCCCATGGGTAAGGATATAGGGTTTCTGCCGGGGCAGAAGAACGAGAAACTGTCGCACTGGATGCAGCCGCTGTTTGACAACCTCGAGTTCATCCTCAGCGTCTACAAGCGGCAGAGCATCAAGAGCGCCGAGCAGCTCATCAACAGCAAGGTAATCGAGTTGGAGGCATTGAGCTACATCCGGGGCAGATCGCTGCCGGGACAGTTCATTGTGATCGACGAGGCGCAGAACCTCTCACCCCACGAAGTGAAGACGATCGTCAGTCGCGCGGGGGAAGGCTCGAAGGTCGTTCTCACCGGCGACCCCTACCAGATCGACAGTCCCTATCTGGACGCGAACTCGAACGGGTTGAGTTTCCTCGTCGAGGCGTTCAAGGGTCAGGACCTCTTCGGTCACGTCACCTTCCTGCGATCGGAGCGCAGCAGGCTCGCCGAGCTGGCCGCGGAGCTGCTGTAGTCGTCAGTCGTCCTCGCGCCGAGCCGCTGCGACGAGCTCACGGAACCGCTCGAGAAACGCCGGCGCCTGCTCGACGCGCGTTCCCACGCCCTGCCAGATAGGCCGGCGCCCCCCGCCCCTCGCGTCGATGATGGGGAGAAGCTCGCCGCGAACCGACTCGAACTCCAGCGGCGCCCCTGGGCCCGCGCCGATGCTCCACTGAAGGCGATCACCCGTCCGGTTGACCAGGCAGACGGCAAGTCCGGGCACTTCGACGAGTCGCTCGGTCACCCCGCGAAGCAGGTCCTTCGGCTCCTCGGCGAGGTGCGCGGTGATGACGGCATGGTTGCGTCCGGATCGTGACCTCCTTTCTGCCTCGTGAAGCAGGCGCTCGGCAACGAGCTCGTGAAGCCGCTCACTCAGCCGGCGGATCTCGAGCTCGGCCGAGCGGATACGCTCTTCCTGCATGCCGACGCGTTCGGCGAGCTCGTGCGTCTTGGCGCTCAAGGCGCCTCCGAGTTGCTTCACGACGGTGCTCGTTTCCCGGTAATGGGCGAACGCGCGATCGCCGATCTTCCAGGACGTCCGTGTATTGCCGCGTATCGATTCGACATCCAGGAGACGGACCATGCGGACCTCTGCTGTGCGGCTGAGGTGGACACCGCCGCACGCAACGCAGTCGAAGTCGCCGATCTGGACGACCCGTATGGAGTCGCGGACCTTTGGCGGGCGCCGCAACGGGTATCTGTCGATCGTCTCCTCCGTCGCCCAGTGGGCTGCGACCGGAAGGTCCGCCTCAATCGCCTCGTTCGTGAGCCGCTCTACCCGGTCGAGATCCAGCTCCGGTATCGTTGATGCTTCGATTTCGATCGTCGTGTAGTCGCTGCCCTGATGAACGCTCACGGTTGGATAGGGACCGACCTGCATGAACGCCCCGGAAAGCAGATGCTGGCCAGTGTGTTGCTGCTGGTAGTCGCGCCGGCGGGAGGCGTCGATGCGACACCGCACGACCGCATCCTCAAGCGCCCCGGGAACCTCGCCTTCGACGCGGTGGAAGATTGATCCGCCGTCCGAACGGACGTGCACCACGGGTATTCCGTCGATGTCGCCGTGATCCGCCGGCTGTCCTCCGCCTTCAGGGTAGAAGGCCGACCGGTCGAGCACTATCTCCGTGCCCTGCTTGGTCCGATGGGTAGCCAGGACCTTCGCCTCGAAGTCGAGCAGACGCGGATCCTCCAGGTAGAGAGCGCTGGTCATGTGGTCAATATGCCCTCAAACGGGGCGGAAGCAAAGCGGTGCCGCGGAAGCGGCACCGTCCGGAAGGTCGAGTCTATTCAGCGTGCGGAACCTTGCCGCCGGCGTCGGTAAGCGCCTTGCAGGCCTTCTCCGCCTCATCGTTCGGCACGTCGACCCCCACGAGGTGCCCCCCCCCCTTGATCCCGCGCAGGTAGAAGGCGAACTCATCGCCGTCCACGCCGATCTTCGAGAGATACCCTTCAATGGAATCGTCGGTCAGTATCGCGCCCGGACCGCCGGCAACGGCGCCGCCCGCCGCAGAGCCGCCCGCGGAGCCTGCCGCGCCGCCGCCCATCGGGGCCGCTGCGTTCGTCGTGGGCATGGCCTGGATCCCGGTGCTCTGTTCGATCGTCTCCTTGCTGTGAATCATCGCCTTGCTGGTGTCGAGCCCGCTCTCGGAGAGCTTCTTCACTGCCTTCTCCGCGTTCGCGGCGTCGGAAAACAGGGCAAATACGTGTTTCATCTTTCCTCCTGCTGAATAGAAGGTACCGGCTACCCACCGTTCGGCCGATACCCCGTTTGGGCTATGCGCCGCAGACCCTTGGACACGTCCCCTGCTGCGCGGTATAGTGATCTGTGCGCGAGCTCACGACTTGCCGTTCCTGCAACCGGTTCGTTGCTCCGGATTTCTCTTACTGTCCCTACTGTGGAACCGGGCGAGTCCGGTCCTACGAGTTCAGACGGCTCCTCGATACTCCGTTCGACCGGATGGAACAGAACGTGCAGGAGTACTCACTGCTGCGGCTCGAACGCATAGAACGGCAGCTCGACCTGCTCGACGGAGATCTGCAGCACATGATGCAGGACCTGCTCGAGAGAAACTCTCTTTAGTCGCCGGACTCGTGCCGAAAGTCAATAGTAAGGGATGGATCTCGTGAGCCGTCTGCTCGTTCCAGTTATTCTTTCCGCGTTCGTGAGCCTTCTCTCGGCGGAGGTCGGCTTCTCCGACCTCGATCTTTCTCCCGGCGATGAGCTCCTGTTCGCCGCAACCGCCGGTGTTCCGGGCGCCGACGAATACCGAGCGCTCTTCCATGCCGACCTGTCGTCGGTACCCGACCGGACACCGGCCGCAGGGCTTGCCGGCGGAGACGTCCTGTCCGATGTGACGATCACCGCGATGACCCACTATCCGGAGAACCTGACCTACCTTTCTGCGCTGCAGTCGGTCCAGATTCAGAATCGTTTCGGCCTCTTTCGCGGCGATGTGGACTCCGGTGTTCTCGTTCCCGTCGTCGGGTTCGACGGATTTACGACGGGGGCCGAGGTCCCGGTCGGACGTATCTTTCCGGTCACCGCGTCTCCGGACGGGCGATACCTGCTGGTCATCGAGCAAACGAGTGCCGCCTACGGGGATCTTGTGTTGCTCGCTACCGACCTCGGGAGCCGCGGGCCCGGGCGTACGACCATCGCGTCCAGGATCGAGCTTTCCACCGAGCAGGAGCCGGCTCGCTGGTCACCTGACTCCCGGTTCTTCGTCTACAGCCGCGGCGGCGGGGTCTTCTACTTCTCGATCGACCAGCACGAGCGGGGGCGATCGCTCGATGAGTCGTACCGTGAGCTCGGTCCCGGCACGATCTCGAGCGTGCGATGGTCGTCGCGCAGCTCGCTTTTCTACGTTTCCGGCTCGCTCGTGTACGAGATACGGGGACCGGAGTTCTTCACCCGGTCGCTCTACGCGGGACTGCTCCCCGCCGGAACCATCGTCGGGAAGCTGCCGGCGCCCTTTGATTCGAGTTTCGACACCTTCCACATGGGGCCGGACGGTAGCGCCGTTCTGCTGAACAAGGGTGGTCGGAATTTGTTCCTCCTTTTCCTGAGCCCGGAAGACTACGTCGACGACGGTCGCATCGTCGGACTCCCGTCGCTTCTGCTGCCGCGCAACACACGCGTGCGAGACGTTGCGTGGTCTGATGCGGGTCAGGTTACCGTCCTGACCACCAGTCTCGTCGAGGGCGCAGAGCACGCCACTCTCTTCCGTCTCAACGTCCGTGCCAACGAAGAGCAGCTAACCTTTACCAGGACTGATGACCAGGGGGTCCATGCGATCAGACTCGCACCCGATGAGCGTCTTATTGCCCTGTTGACCGCTGAAGGCGTGCGCTTTCGCGACTACGCCACCTGGGCGGTCGCACGAGAGCTTGCCATCGATGAGCCGATGCACGCCGTCTGGCTCGACTCCCAACGACTCCTCGTCGGCAGCCGCGCCACGATCGACGTGGTGGAGCCCCATTCGGGACGCACACGGTTTGTGACGCTTTCGCAGGCCGACGATCATTCGATCGACGACGCAGGCCGTGTCTTTGCTCGTTCCTCCGGGCGGGCCTATGTCTACGATGGGCGATGGGTGCCGAGCGGCACCGAGCCCGCCCCACGCAAGCGTGTGACGTCCGCGCGATTTCGCGTCTTTCTGGAGATCTTGAGCGCCGGGAGCTATCGTAGTATTGTGATGGTTCGTCGAGTGACCGACGCGGGTACGAGCCGCCTCTTCCCGCCGCCTGAGCGGGCATACGAGCCGTTTCCCGACGAAGATGAACCGGTGGACTTTGCGTACTTCACGCACGGCTCGAGGATTCGTCGCCGCGAGATCGCCTTCGTGTTCGATGCGATCGACAGCGTCGAGGGTTTGACGGAGATTCTCACGACGCTCGCCGGCTACCAGCTGCAGGCCACGTTCTTCGTCAACGGAGAGTTCATCAGGCGACATCCGGCGGCGTTGACTGAGATTCTGGGCGCCGGACACGAGGTCGGGTCGCTCTTCTTCGCGCATTTCGACATGTCCGACCGGAGGTTTCGAGTCACGCCGCAGTTCGTGAGCGAAGGTCTTGCACGCAACGAGGATGAGTTCTTCCAGGCAACCGGCCGCGAGTTGTCGCTCATCTGGCACGCGCCGTACTACCACGTGAGCGACGACATCATCGCGGGAGGCGAACAGGCGAATTACCTCTACGTGGGTCGTGACGTTGACAGCCTCGATTGGGTTCCGAAAAGGACCGACGAAGGCTTGAGTCGTCTCTACATGCCGGCTTCGGACCTCGTGGAGCGTATCGTCGAACTCAAGGAGCCGGGCTCGATCGTGTCCATGCAGACAGGCGTTCCCGACGAGGCGAGAGGTGGTCGCGACGATTACCTGTTCCAGCGGCTCGATGTGCTGATCAACGCGCTCATCGGGCGCGGCTATGACATCGTGCCGGTGAGCACCCTGATCGAGCATGCGCGGTAGCGTTCAAGAATGAGACGAGTTCGTCGATAATCAGACAAGGGGAGGGACTATGTCCTTACGGGCCAGTTCAGTCAGCGCGTACAAGGAAACCACGGTACGCACGGCGAGCGGCGGGAAGATGATCCTGATGCTCTACGACGCGGCCATCCGACAGATGGATACCGCCGTCGAGCACATTGAGTCGGGCACCAAACAGCTCGACCTGGTTAACACCGCTGTCCTCAAGGCTCAGGATATCATCACCGAGCTCATGGTCTCGCTCGATTTCGAGAAGGGCGGAGAGCTCGCGCCCAAGTTGTTCGGGCTCTACCGGTTCTTCAACGAACAGCTCATGGAGGCAAATCTCAGGAAGGATGCCGAGCCGCTGCGCAGCGTCCGCTCGATGATGGGCGAGCTTCGTGAGGCATGGAGCCGGATCGTTCCGACGACCACCGTTCAGGGGAGGAACCAGAACGGCGTCAATGTCGCGGGATAGGCCCCTATGGAACCGCTCACCAGAGCCGAGTTTGACGAGCGAGTCGCGATCATGCGGCGCTTCAAGGCGGCGCTCGAGCGCCAGCGCGACCGCTTCCGCAGGTACCTCGACGAGCTCGAGCGCCATGGACAGGCGAACGCCGGGACCGAACCGGGGCAGGCTCTCGAGTTTCATGTTGAGATGGAGCGCGCCATCGTCCACGAGATCGCCTCGTTCGAGCGGACGATCGAGCCGCTCGAGACGCTCTACCGAGCGCACGATCCCGATGGCGCACGTGAGATTCCGGCGTTGCGAGAAGCTCTCGATCTTACCCGCGACGAGGTCGTTCGGCGCACGGAGATAAGCCGCGCCGCGCTTCTCCAGCATATCGAAGCGCTTCGCGATGAGATCTCGTCGCTCCGTATCATGCAGACGGACGGTGCGTCGGATCGCCCTGGCCGGCACGCAGCCGGTCGCTCCCATTCGCCGGAACCCGGCCTTGTCGACGTGACCGCATAGGTCTTCGCCTCCAGGGACCGCCACCTACCGTTCGAGCTCTTCCCAAAATGGTGCGCTTCGCGTACACTGTCCTCCAAGCTGCATACCTGCGTACCAACTCGAGGGAGGAGAACCATGGCCACCGATCTGTCGAAATTCGAGCTACCGCCGGAACTGGAAGAGGTCCTGCGCAACGTCGACGTCATCCTGCCCGAGAGTCGCGCCCATCTGCTCGAGCTGACCTTCTTCGAACCGGACGCAGACATCGTGGAGGTAGCGTACGACGTCCCCGGACGAGGGCGGGTGGTGGAGGCGACCGTCGCGCGCTGCAAGAACGGGGCCGCGGTCAACTACGTCGAGCCCTACATGCGGCGGCGCGATCCGGAGGCGATGGTCATCGCCGACGATATGCCGACGGACAAGAGGACCTACGTCGAACGCTTCGGCAAGGGTTTTGAACCGATTCGAGATGAGACGTTTCAATGGCTCCGCGATCAGCAACGGCTGATTGTGCTGCCGTTCTTCTCCGGCGACAAGAAGAACGGTCTGCCCACGCTGCTCGTCGCGCCCGACAACGCCGGGTTCTTCGTTGCCGGACTGGCCGACCTGCAGGGCTTCATCCCGAAGGACGAGATCCCCGACGGGTTCAAGCCGCAGGCCGTGATCTACCTCGCGCCGCCGTTCCGGCACACCCACTTCGACGGACGTCAGCTGGTGATTCACTATCGGCGTCCCGGGATGCACGAGCTGTTCAGCTATAACCTGTACCCCGGCCCCAGCGCGAAGAAGGGCGTCTACGGTATACTCCTCAACGTTGGGGAGCAGGAGGGCTGGACGACCCTGCATAGCTCGGCCGTGCGGTTGATAACGCCGTACGACAACGAGTTCGTGATCATGCACGAGGGCGCGAGCGGTGGGGGCAAGAGCGAGATGACGCAGGCGCTGCACCGCGAACCCGACGGCCGGATCAAGCTCGGTGAGGACACGGTCACGGGAGAGAAGCTCTATCTCGAGCTCCTCGATACGTGTGAGCTCCATCCGATTACCGACGACATGGCACTTGCGCACCCGAGCCTCCAGAAAGACTCGCGCAGGCTGGTGATCGAGGACGCGGAGGCCGGATGGTTCCTGCGGGTTGACCATCTGACCGAGTACGGGACCGAGCCGTTCCTCGAGAAGCTGTGTATCAGTCCTCCCGAGCCGCTCATCTTCCTCAATATCGACGGAAAGCCCGGCTCCACGGTCTTGCTCTGGGAGCACATCATGGACGAACCCGACAAGCCGTGCCCCAACCCCCGCGTGATCATGCCGCGCCACTTCATAGAAAACAATGTAAACGAGCCGGTCCAGGTGGATGTCCGTAGCTTTGGCGTGCGCACGCCGCCCTCCACGCGCGAGAAGCCCAACTACGGGATCATCGGCATGCTCCACATATTGCCGCCGGCGCTCGCTTGGATCTGGCGTCTCGTGGCGCCCCGCGGACACTCGAACCCCAGTATCGTCACCGCTGAAGGTCTCACGAGTGAGGGCGTCGGGTCGTACTGGCCCTTCGCGACGGGCACCAGAGTGCGGCACGCCAATCTTCTGCTCGAGCTCATCGTCAACACTCCCGGCACGCGGTACGTGCTGATTCCGAACCAGTACATTGGCGCGTACAAGGTGGGGTTCATGGGTGAGTGGATGGCCCGCGAGTGGATGGCTCGGCGCGGAAGCCTGCGGTTCCGACCCGGGCAACTCGTGGAGTCGCGATGTCCGCTGCTCGGGTACACGCTTCCTTCGCTTCGCGTGAACGGTCAGGAGATGCCAAAGGGGTTCCTGCGGGTCCACGAGCAACTGGAGGTCGGTGTCGAGGGGTACGACGCGGGGGCCGACATACTCCGGGAGTTCCTGCTCGAAGAGCTCAAGCAGTTCGACTCGGACGATCTCATGCCGCTCGGCCGCACGATCATCGAGCTCTGTCGGAACAACGCCGGCGTGGACGAGTTCTGGGACGTGCTTCCGCAGTAGACCAAGCGGCGGTACAATGGGCGGATGAGTGACGCTCTCTATCTGCTTGACGGGTATAGTCTCGTCTACCGAAGCTATTTCGCCTTCATCCGCAGGCCGCTGTTCAACCCGAAGGGGAAGAACGCCAGTTCGATCTTCGGCTTCTTCCGGTCGCTCTTCCTGCTGCTCGACGACCGTCGCCCCACGCACTTCGCGGTGGTCCTCGATTCGCGAACGCCGACCTTCCGCCATGAGAAGTACGAGCAGTACAAGGCGACCCGCGAGAAGACACCGGAAGACCTGAAGAACGAGATCCCGGTCATCGAGGAGATCCTCT
>SLST01000438.1 GCA_007130265.1 Spirochaetales bacterium | reverse complement strand
CGGTGCCGCTCGCGATGATCGCGGGCACCACGTCGATCGCCTCCTGCGGCGTTCGGAAGAGCACGAGGAGGTCGGAGCTCACCGCAGGGTAGCCGATCAGCCTGATGATCGCCTTCGTGACGATGCCAAGAGTGCCTTCCGAGCCCACGACGAGGTGCGTGAGGTCGTACCCGGAGACGTCCTTGCTTGCCTTCCCGCCAAGCCGCACCACCTCGCCGGTGGGCGTGACCAGCTCGATCCCCATAACATAACGACCTGTTACCCCGTACTTGACCGCCTTTCCGCCGCCTGCGTTCTCCGCGATGTTCCCGCCTATGTAGCAGGTCTCGAGGCTCATCGGGTACCCTGCGAAGAAGAGCCCGCGCTCCTGCACCATGCGTGCAAGGTCGTTCGTGACCATGCCGGCTTCCACGACCGCCACCATGTTCTCCACGTCGAGCTCGACGAGAGCGTTCATCCTCTCAACCGAGAGCACGATGCCGCCGCGGCACGGAATCGCGCCTCCGGAGAGCCCGGATCCCGCACCGCGCGGCGTGACCGGAATCCGTTCGCGGTTGGCGAGCTTCACGACGGCCGCCACCTGCTCGGTGGTCTCGGGCAGCACCACCACCTCCGGCATGTGCCCGTACTCGTTCGCGTCGGTCTCGTCGTGCGAGTACGCCTCGAGGCGCTCTTCGTCGACAACGACGTTCTTCACGTCGACGATCTCCTGCAGCGCCCCTACGACCAACCTTGTCACCGGCTCGTAGCCCCCGCTCGCAACGGACGCAGCTGCAACTCGAGGCGCGGGTCCCGACGCGGCTGCTCCTGCCCCCGCCTCCACCGGTGCTGCGGCCCGCCCGTCGAGCTGCCGGATCATCTCCGGCACTACCTGGAAGAGGTCGCCCACGATCGCAAAGTCAGCGACGCTGTGCAGAGGCGCGTCGGGGTCGGTGTTGACTGAAACGATCGTCTCGGCCGTCTTGATGCCGGCGAGATGCTGGATCGATCCGGAGATGCCGCACCCAACATAGAGCCGCGGCGAAATGGTCTTTCCCGACAGCCCGACCTGGTGGGGGTAGGAGATCCAGCCGCGGTCCACCGCGTCGCGACTCGCGCCCACCTGGGCGCCGAGCAGCGAGGCGAGCTCGTTGAGCAGGGTAAAGGCGTCACCGCGCTTGAGGCCGCGGCCGCCGGCGACGACCGTCTCCGCCTCTTCGAGGTTGACGAAGCCACTCTCATCCCTGCGGTAGCCGATGACCTCAACCCGGTCGTCGAGAAGCGTTTCGTCCACAGGAACGCTGATGATCTTCCCCGTTCGCCCCGGGTCGCGGCGAAGCGGCTGTGTCGACCGGGGCCGTACCGTGGCCATCTGAGGCCGGTGATCCGGCGTCTTGATGGTGGCCATGATATTCCCGCCTATCGCCGGGCGCGTCTGGAGGAGGTTGTCCGTGCCTGGCTCGATCGCAAGCTCCGTGCAGTCCGCGGTGAGCCCGGCGTTCACCCGTATCGCCACGTGCGGCATCAGCGTGCGGCCGAGCGTCGTGGCCGCCGCGAGCACCACGGTGGGCCGGTACGTTTTGATGATACCCTCGAGCACGCGGCTGTAGCTCTCGCAGACGAACTCCGCGAGCGCCGGGTCCTGGATCGAGTACACCTCGTCGGCCCCATGCTCCACGAGCGAGTCGAGCGCTTCGTCCGCAACTCCGTCGCCAATGACCACTGAGGCGAGCTTCGTCTCGAGTGCGTCGGCGAGCCCCCGCCCGCGCGCGAGAAGCTCGTACGATACCGACTTCAGCTCTCCGCCGTGCTGTTCGGCGATCGTCCACACGAAACTCATTCCGGCTTCTCCGGCACGAGATCCCGCTCCCGCAGGAATGCGATGAGCTCGGACACGGCGGAGCTAACGTCTTCGTCAGCCCGCACGACCCGACCACCGCGGGTCACCTTGGGCGTTCGGATCCTTACGACCTTCGTGGGCGAACCCTTGAGCCCAAGGTAGGAGGGCTCCACCTCCAGGTCGTCGCGGGTGAGCTTCCGCACTTCCGCCTGCCGCGCCTTACGCTTGCCGGCGAGTGTCGGAATCCGGGGCGTAGCGATCTCCTTTACGACGGTGATGAGCGCGGGAAGCCGCAGTCGCACTTGCTGGTAGCCTTCCTCAATGAGCCGCTCGACCGTCATCGTCGCTACCTCCGGGTCGATGGACGTGACGTGCGCCACATAGGTCGCGACCGGCACATCGAGCCACGCGGCGATCCCCGGGCCCACCTGCGCGGTGTCGCCGTCGGTCGCCCGCTCGCCCGCGACGATGAGATCGAACCCGCCCATGCTCGCGATCGCCCGCGAGAGCACGTAGGAGGTCGACCAGGTATCCGCCCCCCCGAACCGCCTGTCGGACACCAGGGTCCCGCTGTCGCACCCCATCGCGATTGCCTCGCGCACGGCGACCTCCGCCCGCGGGGGTCCCATGCTCACCACGTGAACCGTCCCGCCGTGCTGCTCGCGCAGGCGGAGGGCAGCCTCAATGGCGTAGAGGTCGAGTGGGTTCACGACCGCCTCGCTCCCGGCCCGGATGATGGTCCCGGTCTCCGGATCCATCTTCACGCTCGAGGTTTCCGGGACCTGTTTGATCGGAACGATGATCCGCATGGCGCCTCCTTGCGGGCAACAGCTCGGAGGCAGTATGGG
>SLST01000200.1 GCA_007130265.1 Spirochaetales bacterium | reverse complement strand
GATGAGCTCAAGTATGGCGCCGGAACGGTTCCGGCATACACGGATCTGAGGATCCCAGTCCTCCCTGATGTCCGGCCCGGTCTCGTGGCAAGGTGCTCCGGCACCGCACAGGTAGAGATTGCCCGTGGCCACGATTGGCCCTGCCAGGCTGTCGTACCGGGTCAGTCCGTTGCCGGAGACGAAAACATTGTTGCAGAAGCGAGTGTCGCCGCCCGCAATGGAGGCCATTCCGTTGATCACGGTGGTGTGGGGCCTGAGAAACGGTGTCTCGCGACTGAGTTCCGGCTCGGAGTGAACAGATCCTGCGATCAGATTGTGCGCGTATGCCCCGCCTTGCGACCAATCGCATAGTGCGCGGTCGGAGAGCATGGCGTTGTGATCGACCACGTACGGCCCGTGACTCACTTCGATGAACAGGTCTTCGCGTGGCCCGTTATCGTGAAGCAGGTTTCCGCGGACTCGAGTGCCTTGGGTCATCCAGTCGAGCCAGATTCCCCGATACGTCCGGTAGATATGGTTCGCAGAGATCTGCGTGTCGACAGCCGCGTGGATCTTGATGCCGGCCATCTCTGCTCCGGCGTAGAGACGCCGGTTGTGTATGTCATGGATCGTGTTGCCGGTTATGGTGCTGAAGATCGCTCCTAGACTTCCGACGACTCCGGCCTGCTCGCAGTGTGACACACGATTGTTGCGTACGACGTGGTGTCCAACAGTATCGCCGTTCCAGCCGTTCGCAGCGGCCCGCTCCACCGTCCCAACGTAGCCGACCGCGGACTCACCGGAGGTGTTGTCCCACTCGTCACCGTACTTCCCTAGCGTAATGCCTCCGCAGACTGAGTGGCTGATCGTGTTCTCCTCGATGACCCAGCCACGACTCCAGTGTGTACCTATCAGTCCGATCTGCTCCGCAGTCGGCGGGGCCCATGGCGTCGCTGCGTGCATCATCGTGAACCCACGTACGGTTAGGTAGTTAACACCCGGCCGTTCAGGATAGAAGACCGACCTGCGTACGTTGATCTCTACGTTCGAGCGGTTCGGGTCTGTTCCCGGGAATTGGGCCCATAGGGTCGTGTCTGACTCGCCAACTTCGGAATGCCAGCATCCGTACTCAGCATCGGGTAGTTCCGCCGGAGCGACGTCCTGCCACGTCTTCCTGCGAAAGACCAGACAGATGTCCACCTTGCCGGTTAACGGCTTGAGCCTGCCCGTGAACGATTCGAAGATGTCCCACCCTTCGGTGCTGCAGACGGAGACCGTGCCGAGAAGCTCGCCGTCCGGGCCATCGCGCCGGAAGTCTACGAACCCGCCGTCAGTGTCCGATGCCGCAGAAACCTCAATCGCTTTGCTCTCATCTCCGAAATCCACGTCTTTGTAACCGACCCAACTGCCTTCTTCGAAAGGTCCAGTGCCCTGCCGCTCCACTTCTGACGTCGTGAGGCCGTGAGAGGAGCGATGGCTCCGTGCAGGTACGACGGCACCGCCCCGTGGCCTGAGCCATTCCAGATTCATCAGGCGCTTGTCGATGGTTCGGGCGCGCCACCAGGGAGGTTCAGCTGCAACGGGCATGAGCACCTCCTCCAAGGCGGCCGCTTCAGTGAGCCAATGCTCATCGAGATACACTGCGCCGGTGTGCAGTTTACGGTCCAGCGGCCAGAACCAGTCGCCCTGGATCTCATCCCGGTACGGGTTGAAGTCGCCGAAGAAGGCATCTGGGATCACGGTCTTCCACGTGTCGTGGCAGACCCGTTTCCACCCGCCGACCGGCTCGGAGCCCTTGATCACTACGTGCTCCCCGGGGGCCGCCTCGAACACGATACGACGCTCGGCCGATTCCCCGCCGCGTGGCGGGGACACGTGCTCACGATAGACGCCTTCGTGGACGGTCACGACGTCGCCGGCCCACGCCTCGCGAGCGGCGGCGGATATGGTTCGCAACGGCTTGTCGATCGTGCCCGCCCAGTCGTCGCGTCCGGTCGTCGCGACATGGAGCGTACGGCCGCGCTGAGCACCGCGTGACCAATGCGGTCCTGACGTCCGGTGCGAGGGTGGTGGAGGCGTTGCCCGTCCACCGCTGCCGTCATCAAGGCTCCATCGAGTCCTTGCTGCCACTCCGTCCATAGGTCAGTTCTCCTTCGCCGCCGCGCGGCGCATTTCGGGCTCGCGCCCAGCTCTGGCTCTCCGGCCACAGGATCGGCTATACTCCTGCGATCATGCAAGCCTTCGCCTTCCTGAAGTCGTACGCTCGTCCCTACTGGCGGCCGCTCACCTTGACTGTGGTCAGCATGCTGTTGCTCGTGGCCGTCCAGCTCGTCGCTCCGTGGATCATCCGCGAGATGATCGGGCTCGTGACCGGCGGGCTCACGGCGGAAGCGACCCGGAGGATCGGCCGGCTCGCGCTCTTCGCGCTCGCGGTGTACGCGGTCCGCGGGCTGCTCTCCTTCACGCGCAGCTACACGGCGCATGTTGCCGGATGGGGTGTGGTGGCCGACGTGCGGTCCGCGCTCTACCGCCACCTCCAGCGCCTCTCGCTGCGCTTCTACGAGGAGCGTCAGACCGGGCAACTCATGTCTCGCGTGGTCAACGACACGGACAAGATCGAGACGCTCGTCGCGCATGCGGTGCCGGACGTGCTCGTGAATATCCTCACCTTCGTCGCGGTCAACGCCGT
>SLST01000324.1 GCA_007130265.1 Spirochaetales bacterium | reverse complement strand
GCTTCTTGGTGTGTGGACGGTAGAGGGAGCAATTGTTGAGCGGCTCGTAGCACGACCCAAAGGGTATTCCAAGTTCCGCCGTCAGGGCCTGATGGAAAACCGAAACAGGAATGCCCCCCCCGGCAAATTCATCGCGGATGTATCGAAAAGCGTAATTGAAGTAGGAACGTGAGGTCTGGCGTTCGTCCCGCAACATCGGTTCCAGCCCGGCGATCTCTGCCAGCCCCTCGTCGAGGATTCTGCCGGAACGGGCCCGCCGTTTTGTCTGCTCTGGCAGGCGTTCCAGCGCCCCGAGCAGTACCGCTGCTTGAAACTCCGTGATCCTGTAATTGCCTGACTGTATCAGGTCGCCGTCGATACTATACCGACCGACACCCTTGTCCGCTTCCGGCATGGCACCTTCCGGCTTCCGACCGCAGTTGCGTAGTGCGTCAAGACGAATCCAGAGATCCCGATCGTTTGTGGTGAGCAGTCCCCCTTCTCCGGAGGTGAGGACTTTGGAGAGTTGCAGAGAAAAGCTGCCGATAGTACCAAGTGATCCGGCAGGCCTGTCGCGCCAACAGCTGCCATGCTGGTGGGCGCAATCCTCTATTACTGCAAGATTGGATTTGTCCGCAATCGTCTGTATTGCGTCCATATCCGGCATCGAACCGTATAGATAGACCGGCATGATAGCCCTTGTTCTCGAGGTAATTGCCGATTCAATCGCGGCGGGGTCGATACACCACGTCTGGGGATCTACGTCTACCAGAATGGGAACGGCATTCACATCCAGAACGGACGCAGCTGTAGCCTGCCATGTAAGGCCGGGCAGTATTACCTCGTCACCCCACCCGATGTCGAGAGCTTCAAGGGCGAGTTGCAACGTAACTGTTCCGTTCGCCGCTGCAACGGCATACTTGGTCCCGGAAAAGGAAGCCCATCGTCGAATAAACTCGGTTTCCATCGGGCCATTGTAGGACCAAACGCCGCTACGCAGAACTTCCAGCAGGCGCTTCTCATCATCTGCCGTTGAACAGGGCCATCTCGGCCATGGGTTCGTATTGGTGTCGCGAACGGGCTTTCCACCGTGAATGCTCAGATTCATTTCTCTAGGCTCCTTGCGTCCTGTTTCCAGGTTGTGTATATGTGCAGCTCCTCAGGGGCCATTCATCGAAGCGTTTCGGCCCAAGGAGTGAAGTGGCCGCCCCGAAGGTACTATCTCCACCACCAAGCTCAACCGGAATTTCCACTGGCATATGCGCCGGCGCGGTGATCGAGAGTACCGCGAAGCCCGGCTCCAGGTCGGTGAACACGTAAGTTCCTGAGCCCCGATCCAACTGAACAAACCCGTTGATTATCCGCCCCTGGATTTCCGACTCCATGTCCCAGACCTGTGCTCCACTGACGGCATCGCGAACCTGGAACTCGAGCGTAGTCACAAGCCTCGCGGCAGCAAGACTCCCCCGAGGCGATCAGCATTACCGCGATCAAGCCCAAACCGAGAACCAGATGGCGATGCCTGATGACGGACTCCAGAGTCTACGATCATACCGCGATGTTAGAGCAAATGTGTTAACAAAACAACCTCAGTGTCGGAAGGGATTTTGAAAGGACTTGCTATTCAGCAACCCTGTCTCCGGCGTTCTTCAGCATAGGCCTTCAGAAGCGTCCGATACACGCTTCCCCACGTTCCTGTACTCCTTCAGAGCGGCGATGACAGGGCGCTCAAAGCTTGCCTCCAGGCGTGCACATATGCCGGGACTTTGCGCCGGTCCGCCGGTGAAGGCCAGCGCCCCCATCGTGACCCCGCTCAAATGCCCTGTGTGCGCCAGCGAGTGTATGTGTCGTATCGCGTCATGGGCACTGTGCTGTGCCCGGTGCGCGTACAGCCGGGAAAACAGCCGCGCTCTCGCTTCGCGGAAACAATCAGGATTACCGAAATAGGCGTCTCCTGCGGCTTAGTTCCCGCCTCGATGGCACACCGCCCGATTGCGGGCCCCACAGCTGAAACGCGATCATGTCGCCAGCAGGTGCAGGACCCTGTCACTCACGGCCTGTTCGGTTGCGATCCACTCAAGCCGGGAGGTTCGCTGCGGTGCAAAGGCTTCCAGCACAAGCCCTTCCTCTGTCCACTGCAGGAGTTTCCAGCCGGACTGCGTACGGATAACGCCCTTGCATCGCAGCAGCTTCCCATGACCATCGTCCTGCAGAGCATCTTCCAGAAAGGCCTTTAGCGGTGCGAGATCAACGACGATTTTTGTGCTTGCCTCCCAATGCCCCCGCACCTGGTGGTCGTGATCGTGGCCGAAACCGCAGTTCTCTGCGACATCGCTATTCCCTGTGTCACCGTACGTTTCTGCACCGGGACTCAGGTCAGCCCGAAGATCAAAGAGCTTGTCCGGCAGCTGTCCGAAGCGGGTCAGAATCACATCTCTCTTGCGTGGTTGCAACAGGGATGTCCAGTGCTGGAAATGCTCCAACTGCTCCTCCGTAGCGCAGTCAACCTTGTTTGCCACCAGGTAATCCGCTTCGTCCACTAACTGGGCGACAAACGGGAGCGCGTTGTAGTGTCCCTCGGTTATTCGGGCCGGGGCTATCATGGTAATTATGGGATAGAGCGCGATGGGCTCGGATTGCGCGATACGCTGCAGATCCTGCTTGAGTGGTTTCAGCATCGCCACACCGCT
>SLST01000104.1 GCA_007130265.1 Spirochaetales bacterium | reverse complement strand
CGCCGGTTCTTTTCAAACAATTTCCCTTTCCGCAACAGGAACTACATAATTGCAGGCGAATCGTCCTTTTCCGTGTGGATTTACATCTGGACGTTGACACATGGCGGCGGAGCGGCAAGACCACAAGACGCATACAGGATCCAGTTGACGGGTGTTACGCCGCCACTGCCAGAGAATCCCGATGGCCCCACCCTGCTGCTCGGTTACGAACAGAACACCAAGTGTTTTGCGGGATTCGATCTTCGGAAGCATCGGGAATTCTCGCGAAAATCCCCTTCGATTCAGGTCAACATCAACACGCTTCGCAATGCGGTCAGGGACGGCTTTGCGTTTGCACGAAAGGGTAATGACGAAATCGCCATAGGTTTCCGCCCCGACAATATCCTGGCCTATGCCCTGAATGCCGAGAGCCTCCATGAAAGCGGAGCGGATGCCCGCGTTTCGGACGCGCTCAATAAGGTGACGAGATTTGAACCGCTAACGGATGCGGAAGCCAACGCTATCCCGGCGGAACGTCAAAGAGTTGTCGCAAAAGTTTCTCGATTGGCCAGAGACAGCGATTTCCGGCGCAAGGTCACGGTCGCCTATGACCGGAAGTGCGCAGTTACCGGCCTGCAACTTCGCCTTATCGATGCCGCGCACATCCTTCCCGTAGGCGCAGAGGGCAGTACGGACGAGGTAACTAACGGAATCTGTTTGTCACCTACATACCACCGGGCCTATGACCGAGGCTTGATCTTCTTGACCGACGATTTTCAGATGACGATCAACAACGCCAAGAAGCGGGATCTTGTGCGACTTGGACTGGCCGGTGGGATCGCAGAGTTTGAGGCGCATTTGGGTCGTCAAGTCTTCTTGCCGCCGGACCGACGCCAGTGGCCAAACCCTGTCTACATCAGGGCGGCAAACGCTGTTCGCGCCTCTTGATAACTGTCTTACGATATGGTGTTGACTCTGACGGGTTGATGTAGTACAGTATCTCCCATGCCTAGACCAAAAAGCAAGAATCCGCGGAGCAGGGTCGTAAACTTCCGCCTCACCGACTGTGAATACGGCGAAATGGAGGCTGCGGCCTCGTCAGCCGGTTTCGCATCGCTGAGCGACTATCTACGCCGCCTTCATATGGATGCGGTTCAGGCGGGGGAACCCGATGGGGTCAAGGAACAGAGGTACCTGTACGATCTTTTGGAGCCCAAGAGTTACGAAGAAACAGAGTTTGGCCAGATCTACCTTGGCGATTCGTTGGGACTTCTGCACAAGACCGTGGATGCCGAGTCTGTTGATCTCGTTCTGACATCCCCCCCGTTTGGTCTTGTACGAAAGAAGGCATATGGAAACGAGGATGCCGATCAATATGTTGAATGGTTCAAGCCCTTCGCCGAGGGAATGCGCCGCGTTTTGAAGAAGCAAGGTAGCTTGGTTATCGATATAGGCAGCGCCTGGAAGTCCGGCATACCAACGAAGTCTCTGTATCATTTTGAACTGCTCATGACCTTATGCAGGGATTACGGCTTTCATTTGTGTCAGGAGCATTACTGGTGGAATCCGGCGAAACTTCCCACTCCTGCGGAATGGGTTAACATCCGCCGCATTCGAGTTAAAGACGCAATCAACTGCATTTGGTGGCTTTCGCCCACTCCTTGGCCCAAGGCATCAAACAAACGAATCCTAGCGCCGTACAGCGAATCCATGAGATCGCTCCTCAAAAACGGTTACACCCCGAAGCTACGTCCCTCCGGACATGACATTTCCGCCAAGTTCGGGCGCGATAATGGGGGGTCTGTTCCCCCGAATCTGCTTGCGCTTGCAAATACGGAATCGAACGGGGCCTATCAGGAGTATTGCAAGGCGAATGGATTGCCGGTGCATCCGGCCAGATTCCCCGCCGGGATTCCTGAGTATTTCATTCGTATGCTTACTGATGAAGGTGACCTTGTCGTTGATCCGTTCGCCGGGTCATGCGTGACGGGAGAAGTTGCCGAATCGCTTAAGCGCAAATGGATATGTTGTGAGCTGGTTGAAGACTATTTGAAAGGAGCAAGGGCGCGGTTTGTAGGGCTACGTCCGAAATTGCGTAAGACCGAAAGTAGTCCGTATCAGATATTCCCGCCGTGTTCGCTTAATGGTGAATCGGATACCACGCCACTACCGACAGACGGCGGCTTTAACCGGCCATCTCATCTCACGCACATCGATCCGCCGCACCCGGAAAACACCGCGCTTTCACCCATAGACGCGGCTCCGTTCAACAACATTTTATCCCACATGCGGCGCGACGAAACCCTTGCACCACAAGATCAAAAGGCGTAAACTCGCCGCACATGGGATAAAACGCTATTCGTTCGACGAAAGGAGATAAGATGAATCTAAGAACAATATCCTGCGCACTGGCAATCATGTTGGCCGGAAGCGCTTGGGCACAGGAGTCTCGACATTACGATGACCGGCCAAAGATTACCGTAAGCGGTGAAGCTGTCGTGAGTGTCAAGCCCGACAAGGTGGTCATTACTTTTGGAATCGAGACATCGGACAAGGACATTTCAAACTCCAAAGCGCAGAACAATGAGATATTACGGCGGACAATAGCCCGTCTTAAGGAAATCGGAGTTCCTGAAAAAGAAATGCAAACCGATAGCCTGTCGATCGAACCGCGATGGAGGCACAGGTACAGT
>SLST01000443.1 GCA_007130265.1 Spirochaetales bacterium | reverse complement strand
GAAGATCTGTTGGCCCTGCCGTCCTCCCGGGTCTTCAGACAGCCGTTTCCTCAAATTGTAGACGTCTTCTCGTGTGATCTTCCCAAGTAGGAGTCGTGAGAAAGGCATCGGAGCGAGCGGTCTCTTCCGGACATCTCCCTCACGGCCTATGACATGCACAAGACAGAGGCGCTGGTCATACATGTGCTTCTGCCCGAACGTCTTGCCATCACCGATCAGCCTCGCCTGCCGGGGGCACTTACCATCGATGAAGAAATCTGCTGAATACTCACCGAACGATTTCCGTGCCGCCGGATTGTCATCAACGGATAGACCATCGACGAACTTCTTGATCTCTGAGACAGCATCTGCCTTACGGCTGCATCCCGTAGATCTCTGGTGTCGTTTGCCGGTCCTTGGATCTACGTAGCTGAAGTAGTAGATTCGCTGACGATCTCCACGGAGGAACGGCTCGGGGTATGGCGTACGTACTCCCTTCATCGCACGGAACTCCGAAGGAAGTTGTTGCCAATTTGCTGCCACCAACAGTCTCTGCGCAAGATCATGCTTCAGTGTACTACGCAAAGTACTATTATGCAAGCCTTTAAGATTACCCCGGGCGCGAATCGAACGCGCGACCTACTGCTTAGGAGGCAGTTGCTCTATCCCCTGAGCTACCGGGGCTCCTGCGGCGACGGTCCTCTATCTCCGCAGATCCATAGTGTACTCAGATCGCCGGCGAGATAGAAGACCCCTGCGTCCGCCGCGATGCGCCCGCGCAGATGCGCGCCCGCACGAGGCGCTCGCACGGCGCCCGCGATCACACGAGCTCGTAGACCCGCTCTCTCCCGCGGGGCTCGGCGATCCGCAGGAGCCCCATCTTGCGCAGCGCGCTCGTCATGGGCTGCGCTGTGCGGTAGCGCAGCCCGCCCGCGGCGATGAGGTCGCGGTTGGTGAAGCTGTGCCCGAGCCCCGTCGGCAGGAGCGCGAGGTAGTCGGCCGCGTCGCGCAGCTCGTGGGCGCTCACCACCGAGCCCAGTTGCCGCGCCACGATGCTCACGCCGCGTCGGCGCCAGCTGCCCCGGCCGTCGTCGATGCGCGTCTCCACGGCGCGCACGAGGAGTGCCTCTACCGTGACGCGCTCGTGAGGCAGGAGATCTGCGATTGCAGTGAGCTCGCCGAAGACCTCTTCGAGGCGGCCGCGGCGCGGCGATCGTCGGGTGCTCAGGAGCTCCCCGCCTTGGGAGAGCTTCGTGATGGTCGTTTCAAGGGCGATGGGGTAGACGAGGCGCAGCGGGTGGGTGGGCGAGAGCGCCTCGATCTTGCGGCGCAGTCGCCCGAACCCGCGCGTCTGGATCTCGACGAGCTCGTCGCCGCGCACGACGTCGACGACGAACCCGTCTATCTCCTGTTCGGTCCGGCCGTCGGTTCCGGCGTACCGGTGTTTCAGCTGCTCGTGCAGCTCCCACTCGTTGAGCCGTCCGATGCCGGGCATGCAGGCGCGATCAGAACTGGATGCGCACACCCACGGTCGCGCCGTAGTTCTCGCCCAGGAAGTCGTACATGCCGGTGAGGTCGAGCCGGAGGATCAGCAGATTGACGCTGACCCCGCCGTAGGCGCGGAAGGCCCAGCCTGCCGGCATGTCCGCGGTGACCGCGAGTCCCTGCGGCCCGAGCTCCGGCAGCGTCTCGCCGCCCTGCGCCTCGAGCGCCGCGTTGATCGCGTCCCAGTCGTCGTCCGAGATCGGCGGGTCGGACACGAGAGTGCCCCGCAGGCCTCCGCCCGCGCTTCCGAACCCGATCGATGCGCCGGCACCGATGTACGGGGTGAACAGCAGGATGTCCTTGCTCGCCTGGACAGTGAAGTCGACGACGTTGGCTCGCCAGAAGTACTCGACGGTCGGGCTTTCGAGGGTCAGATTGTGGGTCGCGTTCTCAGTGGGATGCTCGAACGAGGTGATTTCGATGTCCTTCTGGCCGACGAGCCCGACCCTCGCGTCGAGGAGATTGTAGGCACCGCCCACGGAGAGCTTCGGCGCGAGTCCTCGGCCGCGCAGGAGATTCACCCGCACGTCGGCGCCTGCGAGCAGGTAGTCGAATTCGAATCCGTCGACGATCCCCGTCGTGTCCACGGTGGGGGGAATGGTCCCGAACTTCGCGCCGACGTCGAACGGGAGCATGAAGCCCCCAAGGCGCGCCTCTACGGTATACGCCGGCAGGGGACCTCCGAATCGCTCGAGGTACTCGAAGAGCTCGCTGTTCTCCACGTCATCGGTGAGTCCGAGAGCCCCGACGACCGGCTCGAGCGCCGCGTAGGGAATCGTACTGAACCCAATCGTCGCTCCCACGCCGAACCGCGGGAACTGGCCAATGTAGGCGTCGGACCAGGTCAGACCGACCGACGAGTTAAGCGGCAGGCTGTTGGCCACGCCTTCGGCAAAAGCCTTGATGCTGCTCTCGTACTCTTCGAAAGGGGTCTCCGCGGCTGCGAACCCGCTCACCATCGCGAGCGCCGCCACTACGATCAATATTCGTTTCATGCACATCCTCCGTCCGCAATGATACCACACCGGCGGTCGATTCCAAAAAAGGCCGTCCCGTCGGTTCGACGGGACGGCCCTTGAGTAACGAATCCTGACGGCTCAGATGTCGTAGTAGAGTGCGAACTCCCAGGGATGGGGGCGAAGGTCGAGCGCCTTCACCTCATTGTCCATCTTGTACTGGATCCAGGTCTCTATTACGTCGGGCGTGAACACGTCGCCCTTCAGGAGGAAGTCGTGGTCCGCGTGGAGCGCCGTCAGTGCGTCGCGCAGCGTCCCAGGCGTCGTGGGAACCTTCGCGAGCTCCTCCGGCGGCAGGTCGTAGATGTCCTTGTCCAGCGGCTCGCCCGGATCGATCTTGTTCTGGATCCCGTCGATCGCCGCCATCAGCATCGCGCTGAACCCCAGGTAGGGGTTGCCGCTCGCATCCGGACACCGGAACTCGAACCGCTTCGCCTTCTCGCTCTTCGAGTACATGGGGATGCGGATCGATGCCGAGCGGTTGCGGCGGCTGTAGGCGAGGTTGACCGGCGCCTCGAACCCGGGGACGAGACGCTTGTAGCTGTTGGTCGTGGGGTTGGTAAACGCGAGCACCGCCGGCGCGTGCTTGAGCAGACCGCCGATCGCGTGCATCGCGGTCTCGCTCATCCCGGCGTAGCCGTCGCCGAAGAAGAGGTTCTTTCCGGCCTTCCAGATCGACATGTGCACGTGCATCCCGCTGCCGTTGTCGTTCCACAGCGGCTTGGGCATAAAGGTCACCGTCTTCTCGTGCTTGCGTGCGACGTTCTTGACGATGTACTTGTACTTCAACAGGTTATCCGCCATCTGGACGAGCGGCTGGAATCGCATGTCGATCTCGCACTGGCCGCCGGTGGCCACCTCGTGGTGCTGTGCCTCCACGGGGATGCCGATGTGCTCGAGAAGGAGCACCATTTCGCTTCGGATGTCCTGGAGGCTGTCTGCAGGCGGCACCGGGAAGTAACCTTCCTTATAGCGCGGCTTGTACCCAAGGTTCGGGTTCTCCATCCTGCCCGTGTTCCAGCGTCCTTCAACCGAGTCGACGTGGTAGTAGCCCTCGTGCTCGTTCTGGTCGAAGCGCACGTCGTCGAAGATGAAGAACTCGGCCTCCGGCCCGAAGAAGACGGTGTCGCCAATGCCGGCCGACTGCAGGTACGCTTCCGCCTTGCGCGCAATGTTCCGTGGGTCGCGAGTGTAATCCTCTCCGGTGATGGGATCACAGATATTGCAGGTCAGGACGAGCGTCTTCGCCGCCATGAATGGATCGATGAAGGCCGTCTCCGCGACCGGCTTCACGAGCATGTCCGACTCGTTGATCGCCTGCCAGCCGCGAATGCTCGACCCGTCGAACCCGAGTCCTTCCTCGAAGATCTCTTCATCGATCACCGTCGCCGGGACCGAGAAGTGCTGCCAGATTCCGGGAAAGTCCATGAACCGCAGGTCGACGATCTGCACGTTCTCCTCGCGCATCAGCTTGAGTACCTCAGTAGGTGTAGTCACTTCAGCCATTCCTTTTTCCTCCACGTGCACCATGACCCTCCGTCACGGCGCGAGATTCTATGGTATACGTTTAGCAAAAGCCATGCCAAATTTGCCAATCGTGTAACTAACTGTCCGGAAAGATTTTGCGAGCTCTCCCGAAAGAGCTCCGACGCCGAGACTACATTTAGGTATGAACTCCAGTCAAATTACCACATATATGTAGGTTCGTTGTCCTGGCCCTACCGACCAGTAGACGTTCGCCCCGTTGACCCGGGCCGGTCGTGCCCGTATGCTCATCGCATGGCTGACTCACCCGCATCTCCCGGTCGCCGCGTCTTCCACGCGATGGAGCAGGATCGAGCCTGGTTCGATACCGACCTGCTCGAGCGATTCCAACGCTACGCGCGCGTGCATACTACTTCGGACCCGCACTCGTCGACAACACCGACGACCGAACGCCAGTTCGACCTCGCGCGGATTCTCGAGGCCGAGCTGCGCGCGCTCGGCGTCCCGGACGTCACGCTCGATCAGCACTGCAACCTCATCGCACGGCTGCCCGGGACCGTCGACGGTGGCGAGACAATCGGACTCATGGCGCATATCGATACTGCTCCCGATTTCTCCGGCGAAGCGGTCAATCCCCGGGTTATCCGCGAGTACGACGGCGGCACGATCCGTCTCAACGACGAGTTCGCGCTCGACCCGGCCGAATACCCCATGCTCTCGCGATACGTCGGCCAGACGATCGTGACGACCGACGGCACGACCCTGCTCGGGGCGGACGACAAGGCCGGTGTCGCGGAGATCATGAGCGCGGTGTCGTATCTCTCGTCGCATCCCGAGATTCCGCGGCCGGATCTCGAAATCGTGTTCACCCCGGATGAGGAGACCGGCCGCGGGATGGAGACCTTTCCGGCCGACGCGCTTCGCTCGAGGTTCTGCTTCACCGTCGACGGGACCGACGAGGCGGGCATTGAGGCGGAGTGCTTCACCGCCTACAAGGTCACGGTGACCTTCGCCGGCTACTCGATTCACCCCGGCAGCGCGCGCGGCAAGTTGGCGAATGCCGCCGCGATGGCGTCGCTCTACGCTTCGCTGCTGCCGCGCTCGGAGAGTCCGGAGGCAACCGACGGACGGTACGGGTTCTACTGTTTGACCGAGATCTCAGGCTCGATCGCCCAGGCGCAGCTGGCGGTCATCGTTCGTGACTTTGACGCCGACGCCGCCCAACGTCGCGTGGCCTTCCTCGAGACGCTTGCCCGGACGGTCGAAGGCGCGTATCCGGGCGGGAGTGTAGAGCTCGACACGGTCCGCCAGTACGTCAACATGGCGGAGTTCCTTAAGCCGCATCCGCAGGTCGTCGAGCGGATGCTGGAGGCGGTCAGGCTCACGGGGATGGAGCCGACGCTTCACGCGATCCGGGGCGGCACCGACGGCGCCCGCCTCAGCGAGAAGGGTGTTCCGACGCCGAACCTGTTCACCGGCGGTCAGAACCTTCACGGCCGCTACGAGTGGATCGCGCTGCCGGCGATGGTTCGCGCATCGAAGAGCATCGTCAACCTGGTGCAGCTGTTCGCCGGGGCCCGTTCTAGCCCGTGACCGCCTGTGGGTGGTCGTCTCGAACCAGGTCCGACAGTGCGGCCGCGCGAGCGTTGCTCTTCACCTGCTCCACGTTCTTGCAGCCGGGGATGACCGTGGTGACGGCCGGGTGCGTGAGGCACCAGGCGAGCGCCCATTCGGCCATCGGGACGTCCTCCGGAACTTCCTCGCGCCCGATGCGTTCGACCTCGCGAAGCCGCTGCTCTACCGTCTCGCGGTCGTGGCGGCTGCGGACGTCGGTTTCCTCGAAGGTGGCGCCGGGCCGGTATTTGCCGCTGAGGTAGCCGCTTGCAAGCGGCACCCGCGCGAGAACGCCAAGGTCGTGTTTCTCGCACAGCGGGAATACCTCTTCTTCCGGCGCGCGGTCGAGCCGGTTGTAGATGACCTGGATCGCCTCCGCGCCAACCTCAGGCGCTCTGCCGGTCTGATAGTCGTTCGTGTTCGAGCCGATCGAGATCCCGAGGTGTCGGACCTTGCCCTGTGTCTTCAGGTGCGCGAGCCGTTCCCAGAGCTCGGTGTTGTCGAATACCTCGTTGCCGCCCGAATGGAACTGGAGCAGGTCAACGTAGTCGGTGCCGAGCGCGCGCAGCGAGTCCTCGAGCTGGTGGGCGACCCCGTCGGCATCCCAGATCTGGTCCCGCTCGAAGAGTCCCGTGAATCGGTGCCCGAACTTCGTCGCGATGAACCACCGATCGCGCTCGCCCGGAAAAGCCTCTTCGAGGGCGCGGCCGATGAACCGCTCGGAGAGGTGGTCACCGTAGCATTCGGCGGTGTCGATCAGGTTAACGCCGGCATCATGCGCCGCGACGAACATCGCGTTCACCTCCGACTGCGTGAACTCCTTCCCCCACTCACCGCCGAACTGCCAGGTGCCCATGCCGACGACTGATACCCGCTCACCGGTCCTGCCCAAACGTCGATACTTCATACGACCAGCCTACCTCGAACGCGCGTTTCCGGGAAGTGATCTCGTCGGCTGGTCGATCACGCGATTTTTCGGAACAACGCGACGGTCGTACCGATCGTTACGATGAGGATCGTCGGGATGACGAACACCGCCGGTACGATCTCAGCACCCACGAGGCCCATGCCGATGATCTTCGCCACCAGTGCGGTCATCAGGAACGACAGGAAGACCAGGTACACCGGAGCGAGAAGGTACCCCATCGGTCTGCCGCGAAGGAGCAGGATCGCGGTAACCATGCAGAGCGGCAGCAGGAGCCCCAGGTCCAGGCCCTGTACGATCAACGTGGTGTAATGCTGCACCTCTGCCGGGTAGATGCTTCCGTCAAGGAGCGGTGGGACGACGACGCCCAGCCACATGAGCGCGATGGCGACGGTGTTGAAGATCAGGAATCCTCCGGCGAGGCGGGTAGGGGCGGTCGGCTGGTACGCCTTGGGGAGCCGGACGAGATCGAAGCCGAGCAGCGAGAGAGCGAGCCCGAAGAAGCTCATCCCGGCGAGTGCGGCATACACGAGGAAGAGCGGGTTGTAGGCGCCCATCACCAGGTAGAAGAGATAGGTGACATGGAAATAACCGAGGACACCCGCGAGAAGGAGACGCGCCCGGACCGATCCTCTTCTCGCGAAGACGAGAGCTGCCAACAGCGCGGGCACCGCGATGAAGAGCGTGACGACGTCCTGGCCGATTCCCTGTACGGCCACGTCCCAGGACATGTGGCGGTACAGGCCCTGACCGTGGATCGTTACCGTCGTTCCCCGGACGGTTTCAAGCTCGAACGGTCCCGGACCGCCGCCTGAGAATATGCCTGCTGCGGCCGCGATGCCCGAGGCCACCGCGATGAGCAGTACGAGGATGCTGATCGCTCTTTGGTGTTCCATGATGAATACTCCTTCTCTTCTTTGACCGCTTCCACCGCGGTCTCTTAGCGGTTTCCGTGATCGCGTCCACGAGAAGGGTCGCCCCTTCGCGGACACGCTTCGCAAGCTCGTCGCGGTCGCCCCTCACCCTGCCGCTCGTGATCGCCGAGAGCTCTCCGTGGAGGTACCCGTGGAGCACACGGGTTGCCAGCTCGGGCTCGCTTGGCGCAGGGCCGCCACGCCAGAGGTCTCGTGCGGCCCAGGCGGCGAAGACCTCCGCGGGTACCCGCAGGTACCGCTCAACTTCCGCCGGAGCCGGCCCTGCAAGCGGTTCGACCCAGATGAGTCGGTACCACGTCGGGTGGTCGAGCGCGAAGTCCACATATACGTCGATCAGATCTCCGGACGAACGGCCCGCGCCGTCGGTCATACGTTCGAGGGCGCCGCGAAGGCTCCACCACAGCAGCTCCTCGAAAGAGCCGAAGTAGTTGTACGCGTTGGTGTGTGCGCACCCTATCCGCGCGGCGATTCTGCGCAGATTGAGGTCGCGGAGACCAACTCCTTCGTCAAGCATTTCGAGTACGGCCTCAACAAAGGTGTCTTTGCCCCCGCTCGTGAGCTTTTTCGCGCGAGGCATGCTTTCCTTCCTTCCATCGTGATTACGACTGGTTATTACCAGTGGTAATATAATCGGCGATCACGCGTACGTCAAGCGCCGCGAAGCAATCGTCTCTGCATGCCACTGGAACAGCACGAGCTTCCCGATATCGCCTGCGGCATCCAGGCCGACGCTGTGCGCGACGAGGTACTTCCCGAGGTCCTGCTATCTCGCTGTGTCAGCACCGCCGCCCAGGCGAGTAAACCGTCCGTAGCCGCCGTTCACGTCAAAGCCCTTGCGCGCATACGGGTCGCGCCAATCCTACTCCACGGCGAAGGATACGACGTTCGCCCATTGGTTCAGATCCACGGTACTGAGATGTGACTCCCGCTTACCTGACGATCGCCACCCCGCGCGAAGACTCACCGACAGGCTCGTCGCCCGGAAGAAACCGTATCGTCACTAGAACCGGTCCTCTCCCAGAGTAACGAGCGCCTCCGCGATCTGGCCGAACGGGTGCCCGTCCGCGGTCATCTCGAGCGCGATTGGCCTCCGACGGCACACAGCGTGTGCTGACGGTCTGACGGTGAACCGCGCCGAGCCCTCCTCGCGCGGGCCGAGCTCCACGACGGCCTCGCCGGCGCGCCACCCCTCCGGGAGGATGAGGCGAAGCGTGATGCGCGCGGACGCCGGGTACGGGTTACGGACGTGTGCCGTGATCGTGAACTCCGTGGCATCGTTGCGTCGGACCCGGTACGGCTCGAGCCAGCCGGCGCGCGAGTCCACCTCAAAGTGTCCCTCGTCGTCATCCAGCGGCATCAGGTCGCGGTGGATGCGTTCGTACTCCTCGCGGTACCCGTCGATCCACCCGTAGAATGCTTCAGGGACCCGGTACGCCGAACCATGACCCGGCAGGATGATCGTGGGCTGCAACTCTTCCACAACAGCCTGCGATTCGCGGAAGCTCGAAAGCACCGCGCCGTTGCGATAGACGTGGTTGTGCATCGCCGGTCCCTGACCCGGTCGCTCGAAGTCGCGGAAAAAGTACTGATCGCCGGTCGCGACGACCCGCTCCCCGTCCACATTGAGGGCGACGATGGTCGAATATCGTGTGTGGCCGCTCACAGGGTAGAGTTCGAACTCGTACTCCTGCCACCGGTGCACCGTCCGGTTCGCGAGGGGCGTCACATCGATCGGTTCGGGCCAGGTGCACGGAAAGGCGTAGGCTGCCGGATCGCTCAGGATGTGGGCAAACGTCTCGGAGGCCATGCACCGCGTGCCGAACAGCCGTTGGAGCGTCGGGATGCCGTTCACATGATCGTCATGGAAGTGGGTCACGAGCACCGTGTCGATCCGCTCGATCCCAAACCGCTCGCGCAGCGGTTCGAGTCCGTGCAGGAGCGCTCGTCTGTTGCGCGGGTAGGGATAGCTCGCGCCAGACCCCAGGCCGTCACGGTACCCATAGTCAATGGAGAGAACCACACCCGAGTCGCTCACGAGGAAGTAGGTTGAGGCCTCGCCGTGCCTGGACTGGTACAGGTGCGGCGTTATCTCTTCGATCCCGTCGGACCATGCCGCGGCCAGCGAGTCAGGTTCAATGCCGCGTGCTTCGAGCGCGCCAACGAGCCGATCGGAAAGCAGCGCGAGCGCAGGCTGCGGCTCGGTGATGACCTGCGGACCGGTGCTTCCCGCGAGCCAGTCCGGCCTGAGGCGTCGCACCTGGTCGATCGCGTAGAGCAGGTTGCGCGCGCCGGGAAGATCGTTGTAGTTGTACTGGAGCGGCGCGAGCCGCAATACCTTGCCCGGAGCGTGAATGAGCTCTCCGCAGAAGACCCCGCGTTCGCCTTCTCGCTCGACGAGCAGCGAGATCGCCCCCAGGCTCACCCCCGGCGTCGGGATCACCGTGATCCTGGCATCGCCTACCTCCAGCTGTTCCCAGTCCTGGAGCCGACGCCGTACCGGAACCGGCTCGACCGGCGCGAAGAGATCCCACTGATTGTCGTAGATGATATAGATCTCGCGCCGCGAGAACAGACCCAACGGGTCGCTAAGCTGCTCATCCTCCCAGTGTGACGCCCAGACCTCGATACCCTCGCCGGCGGCCCGCACCGCGCCGGCCGAATGGTCGCGGAAGAAGTGCGTGAGCACGAGGAGCGTTGGCCGCAGCGGCAGCTCTGACATCGCGTCGATCCACGCGCCGGTCCCTGCGTTGACGACCAGCATCTGCTGTCCCAGTCGCATCGCGTACACCATGCAGCTGTCGCGGTACCGGTAGAGCCCGTCCCGCACCGTCTCCCACTGCGTCAGAGCTGCCATCGCTGGTCCTCCCGCTGACCATTCTACAGTTCGCGACCGTTGGAGTCATCCGCTCGTGCTAGCAGAACTCGGTGCGGCATCGACCTCTCGAGGAGAGCTCTCCCACCAGATCGCAGAAGACTGGTGCCGAAATTGTAGTGAGTAGTGAAGCGCCAGGCGAAACAGGAGGGTAGGAGGTTCCGGAGGATACCTGTGACGCCTTTGATCACCGAACCGGAGTTCTGCGCGAATCCGACCTGCCCGTACCACAGCCGCGAAGCAGCCGGCCGAGAG
>SLST01000250.1 GCA_007130265.1 Spirochaetales bacterium | reverse complement strand
GCTTCACGAATACCACTGGAACCTCATCCGCGGACTCTCAGAACCGCAGGCGACCCGCCCCGCGGCAGCGTGCCTCGTTGACGGGCGCCGCCTCGCCGATGTGATCGCCTTTCTCGAGGAGCTGTCCGGGACGCCGTAGACTGAGGCCCCGCAGCCATTGTCCCTTGAACATGATTGTTCTTATCATAAACAACGGAGGCTTTCAATGGCGGATTTCCAGTTCAGCGACGAAGAGATCGAGCAGTTCAACCGTGACGGATTCATCCTCGGACCGCAGGTGATCGAGCCTGGGAGAATAGAGGCGTTGGTTGCCGAAGTGATGCGGGTGATCGACGAGCGAAACCGCACCGACATTCCTCAGCCGGTCTGGGTCAAGGACATGACCGGTGGAAAGGGTGAGCGGCCGGTGTGGCAGATCGTGAATATCTGGCAGGGGAGCAAGGCGTTCGAGGAGCTGATGCGGAGTCCCGGCGTCGCGGCCGCCGCCGCTCAGCTGATGCAGGCCGACGAGCTGCGGATCTGGCACGACCAGATCCAGTACAAGCCGCCGCAGAAGGGCGGCAAAACCGGATGGCATCAGGATTCAATGGCCTGGCCGCCCATCGCGCCCAAGGGCCGCCAGATCACCGCATGGATCGCGCTCGACGACGCGGACGAGGAGAACGGTGCGATGAGCATGGTCCCCGGTTCGCATCTCTGGGGTCCGGCGGAGGAGGTCCTCCACAGCATCGAAGATTTCCACAGGCTGCCTGAGGAACACCAGGGACATCGCGTCGGCAGGAAGCTCTGCCCGGTGAAGGCCGGCTGCGTCCACTTCCACCACGGGCTGACCTGGCACGGCTCGCATGACAACACCTCAGGTCGACACCGGCGGGCGATCGCGCTGCACTACATGACCGAACAGACGGTATACACGGGGATTCCGGGTCACGGAGCGGCACCCCATCCTATGGTCCAGTTCATCACCGCGAAGAAGGGCGAGAAGATTACGGGTCACCCCTTCGAGCTCGTGTACCAGAGAGAGCGCGTCCACGCCTGAATCGGTCACGCGTGAATCGCACCGAAAGAAAGGGACCGGAGGGCAAGCCCCCCGATCCCGTGCACTTCCTGAAAAGCGACTAGTTGTCGAACCAGAACTGCTCCGCTGAGAAGTTCCAGCCGATCGCAAAACCGTCTTCGCCCACGTTGCGCAGGTTTGCGCTGACGATCAGCGGCTGGCGAACGTCGCTCAGCGGGATGATGTAGTGATAGTTGTCTGCGATGAGCGCACCGATCTCATCAAAGACCCGGCGGCCTTCGTCCGGCCCGACGACCGACAGTCTGTCGATAAGTCGGTAGATCTCCTTGATCTCCGCGGGCGGCTCGATAAGCGGGCTGTCCGCGTCTGGAGTCTCGACGCCACCGGCAAGCCACCATGCCCACCAGGCGCGGCCCCAGAAGTTCTGGCCCCAGTCGCCCATGTACCAGAGCGGGGTGTGGGTCCAGATCATCGTCGCCTGGAGCTCGTTCGCGGCGTTCCGCTGACCCCAGAGCGTCGAGTCGATCGTGCTCATCGTCACCCGGACACCAATGGACTCCCACATGTCCGAGACGAGCTCGCCCATGGGGACGATGTCCGGCGCCTGGGCGCCGAGCTCGAAGAAGATCTCAAATCTCTCGCCGTTCGGGGCGCGGCGGTACCCGTCGGTACCGTACTCCATGCCCATCTCGTCGAGGAGACGTTCCGCCTCAACCGGGTCATAGGTGGGGTCGACGATGTCGCCCGGTTCGGCGAAGCCGTAGTAGATCGCGTCGATGATCTGATCGCGGTCGATCGCGAGGCTGAGGGCCTGCCGGAATCGGACGTCCTGCACGACGCTCTGCCACGTGGGATCCGCATAGGTCTGGTTGATGAAGATGTCCGTGGGCGTCACGTGCATCTGCGCAAGCAGCGCGCGGTAGCCGCGTGCAGGAGCATTCTCCCGGTAGAGCGGCATGTTCACGAGCGCGGCGCTCTCGCGGGAGAAGTCCACTTCACCGGCGATCGTCGTCATTGCGCTCATCTCGATGTCCTGCACGAGACGGCTTCGAACCCGGTCGATGTAGGGAAGCTGATTGCCCGCCGGGTCTACCTTGAAGTAGTACGGGTTCCGCTCGTAGACCTGCCCCTCGCCGGAGTCTTCAACGAGAAGCCAGGGATAGAGGCGCGGAAAGCCGATCGCTTCCCGGTTGTTCATCTCCCAGTTCGTGACGTCCCGGTAGTGGAAGAGATTCCACCACTCGCCTTCGGAGAAAGCCTGCTCGGCAATCTCGTCCGCCATCTCCGAGACGTCGGTATAGTCGGCGTGATAGGCCTTGAGGAAGTGCGCGGGTTTCAGCACGTCCGTGTACCCGCGCCACCCCTGAATCGCCATCCGGATCAGCAGACCTCCGTACGGCTCGTCAAAGGTGAACCGGAAGGTGTAGTCGTCGATGAGGGTGAACTCAAGCGGTTCCCCCGCCGAGGTTCCGCCGGCGCGAAGCCAGCCGGGGAAGATGGGAGTGAGCTGCTCGTTCTTCAGAACGTCCTCGACGGCGAAGCGAACGTCCTCCGTGGTGACGGGCTCACCGTCGGACCAACGCAGCCCTTCGCGCATGTAGAAGGTGAAGACGCGCTGGTCGGAACTGACCTCGAAATCCTGGAGGATGTTGGGGGTGAT
>SLST01000512.1 GCA_007130265.1 Spirochaetales bacterium | reverse complement strand
CGTGCGCTTCCCTTTTGACACGGTCGAGGAGTTCCTCGCGGCAGACCCCAAAGCGATCGCTCTCGACTACGGAAAGCTCCTCACCCCGGTCCCGCATCCGCTCGACCGGAAGGACGTCGCCCATCGACAGCGGCTCCTCGGCGAAGCGGGAATCTACTACTGTCAGCTCTACACGACGCTCTTCATGTGGGGCGTCGAGTACCTCGGGTGGGAGGTCTTTCTCCTCGCCGGTGCGCTCGACCCCGATGCGCTCGACCGGCTCCTCCTCGAGCCCGCCTCCCGCGTGTCGCAGGCGCTTACGACTGAGCTCGCCGCCTGCGAATCGCCCTTCGTCTTCTGCCACGACGACCTCGCGGACAAGCGCGGACCGGTCTTCCCGCCCGAGTGGTACGACCGCTACATCTTTCCTCGCTACGAAGAGCTCTTCGCCCCGGCGAAGGCGGCGCAGAAGCCGGTCATCTTCGTCGCCGACGGCAACATGGAAGTCTTTCTCGAACGGCTCCTCGCAGTCGGGGTCGACGGTGTCATGCTCGAGAACCCGGCGACCGACTTCGACCTTGTCATTGACGCCTTCTGCGACCGGATCATCATCGGCGGGATCGACACGGGGCTCCTGCACTCGGGTACGCCGCAGGAGATCCGCGATCACGTGCTCGAGGTCCACGACCGCACGGCGCATCTTCAGGGGTTCGTCATGTCCACCCCGGGAGGGCTCCACGATTCGCTGCCGCTCGAGAACGCGATCGCCTACTTCGACGCCCGCGTTGCCACCGGACACACCGAGAAGGACTGGAGGCCCACGTGACGATTCTCTGCACCACCTCGACGTTCGGCGCGAAGCTCCCGGACGAGCTCACGATCGTGATGAACCCGTATGGCCGACGCCTTACCGAGGCCGAGGTCACGGCGCTCATCCAGGAGCACCGTCCGACGGGACTCATCGCCGGCGTCGAGCCGCTCTCCCGCCGCGTCCTCGAGTCGGCCTCCGGGCTCAGGGTCGTCTCGCGGTGCGGTGTGGGGGTCGACAGCATCGACCTCGACGCGGCGCGGGAGCTCGGGATCACCGTATGCACGACGCCTGAGGCGCCGGTGCCGTCGGTCGCGGAGCTCACCGTGACGCTGATGCTCGCCGCGCTCCGCCGGGTCCCGCAGACCGACGCGGCGATCCGCGCAGGCGGCTGGCCCAAACCCGCCGGCAACCTCCTTGGCGGGAAGACCGTGGGCATCGTTGGATGCGGCCGGATCGGGAGCGCGGTCGCCTCGCTCGCCGCTGCCTTCGGCTGCAGGGCGCTCGGGTACGACCCGGTCATTGAGACGCACGAGACGTGCGAGATGGTCCGGCTCGACACGCTCCTCGTAACGAGCGACATCGTCACGCTCCACGCGCCTGCGCTCGAGGCGACACGGCGCATGATTAACGCGTCGGCACTCTCCCGGATGAAGCGGGAGGCGATCCTCGTGAACACCGCGCGCGGTGCGCTCGTGGACGAGGCGGCGCTCATCGACGCGCTACGCGAAGAGCGCATCGCTTTCGCCGCGCTCGACGTCTTTGACGATGAGCCGTACGCAGGGCCGCTGCGTGAGATGCCGGAGAAGACGATTCTCACCTCGCACATCGCCTCCGGCGCACGCGAAGCACGCGCGCGGATGGAAGCGGAGGTGGTGGCAAACCTCGTTGCGGCGCTCGCCGAGCACGGCGGCGCGAGCAGTAACGCTACAGTCCGAGCCGGGTGAAGTGCTCTGACGGCACCTGGAGACGCCGCATCTCCGCGGTCAACCGGCGGATCTTCTCGTCGCGCAGGTGCGGCCTGGTCTCATACAGATTGTCTTCACAGTCCGGGTCGGCCTCAAGGTCGAAGAGCATGTCGCGATCCGCGCCGACGGTCGAGTAGGCCGTCCCGTCCGACGGGACTCGGTAGACCGGGCGGTCGGTGTGCGGGAGGAAGGAACCCGTTGTGGCCCCGTCGTAGCGGTCAAAGTAGGCCGGCTGGAGACCGACGTACTTCTCCCCCAGATTCGTACCGTACTGATAGAGCGGCCCCGGATGCTCGGGCGCCTTGCACAGCAGATGCCGCCCGTCGGTCCAGTAGAATCCCTTCCCCCACCAGCCGTAAAGCACATCCTCGCGGCCGCGCCCGCCCTCTCCCCGGAGGATGGACGCGATCGAGCCCCCGTGACACGCGGCGTCCACGGGTTGACCGAGCGCTTCGAGAACAGTCGCGTGCAGGTCGACGGCGCAGGTGAGCGCGTCGGTGGACGCGCCCGCGAGCGGCGAGCCGGGATAGTGCACGAGAAGCGGCAATCGCGCGAAGAGCGGATAGCTCGGACCGTGCCCCTTGGACACCTGCCCGTACTCGCCCAGGTACTCGCCGTGGTCGGTCGTTACGACGACCATCGTCTCGTCCCAAAGCCCGTTCCGGCCAATACTCTCAAAGAGTCTTCCCAGATAGTGGTCGACCATCGTCACCTTACCGGCGTATTGGGCGTTGAGCCAGGCGATCTCGTCCGTCGAGTAGCCCGACGCCTCTCCGCCCGAGTAGAACGGCGACAGCTCCTGATCGAGCAGGCGCGGGTCATCCACGTACATCGAGCGGTACGGCTCCGGCGGGTCGAGCGGCCAATGCGGGTCGAACTCGTCCACGAACAGGAAGAAGGGCCGTGAGGAGCCGCGGGCCGAACGTCCGTCGATCCACGCCTCGACGTTGCCCAGGTTCCGCGCGACGTAGCTCGAGTCCGGATCGCTCACGCGGGTTTGCGCCGCCGCATAGAGGTCTCTCGCAAGCCCCGGACGACCCGGGTGCACGTCTGCGTCCAGCAGCAGGTGGTCGTTGAAGTGTCCCCGGACGAACTGCCAGGTGTCGAAGAAATGGTGGTAGTTCCCGGCGCCGACGTCGAGGAGATTTGCGTGGTCGGTGAAGAGCGCCGTCTCCACGTCCGTCTCGCGGAGCGTGAGGGTCCAGTCGGGGTCAAAGCTCTCGCGCGGCCCCCAGCTTCGCCACGGAAACTCGATGCGCCCCGAGAAGAGGTCCCGGCGGGCGGGCATGCACGGCGTGGAGTTCAGCCAATGGTTGTCGAACCGAACCGCGTGCGACGCGAACTCGTCGAGACGAGGCGTCCTGATATGGGAGTAGGGACCGTCGGGCCGCTGGTACGGGCCGAGTTTGTCGCGGGTCAGCGTGTCGCAGAGAACGAAGATGACGTTCATTGGCAAAGTATATCTGGTATATCATGCCTCTGCAATGCCGACCGTCTGCCCCGGCGATCGCCCGGCCGGTCGGCGGTCCAAAAAAAACCCGGCCTTGCGGCCGGGCTTTATTGCGAAAGACGCCTTACTGGATCTTCAGCCTCGCGGCTGCCATCTGGATGACCCCGAAGTAGTCCGGGAAGTCGCTCAGCGTCGCCGCGGTCACTGCGTCGGCAAGCTCCCAGAGGTTGTCATCGTCCCGGCGGTTCATCTCGTCGAGCGCAAAGGAGACACCGTGCTCCTGCGCGGCCTCTTCAACGGCGTCGATGTTTCCCTGCCATCCAAGGCCGAAGTTCCAGTACGTGGAACCGCGCTTGTAGACCGAGCCGTAGGAGGTAGTCGTCACGGGCATGGGGGTGCCGCCGAACTCGGTGAAGATCTCGAACCCTCCGTTGCCGATGCTCTGCCAGTAGGCGCGCATGTTCGCCTCGCTGCGCAGGATAATCAGCTCCAGATCCTTGCCGCCGACCGGGTTTCCTTCGTCGTCCGCCGCGACGTAGCTCATCGCGCCTTCGCCAACCCGCACGCCCGTGTAGTTCGTGCCGTTGTACGCGATGTGCTTCGCGACGCGAACCTCGTTCCCGCGCTGGACGTAGAAGACCGTGTTGCCCTCGTTCCACTCGTCGTCCTCGAGGTCGACGATCCCGAGCGTGTGCGGCAGGAACGCCTCATCGAGCGTCGCCTGAAGCGAGCCGTCCGAGTTGGTCTGCACGACGGCCTGTCCCACGTATCCGCCGTGGACGTAGTTGTACGCCTCTACGGTCTGGCCGGGCACGTAGCCGGTGGCCGCTTCCGCGTCGTTCCCGCACCCGGCGAGTACGCCAAACGCGAGCGCGACAAGAAGAGCTATCATGAGTGTGCGCATAGAAAAACTCCTTGTATGAGATTCGGTCGCCAAAAAGCCGACGACCATCTTGATTGAAATGGTACTCCATTTGACGTTCCTTGAAAAGTGCTTATGAACGCTTTTTGGTATTTTATTGTGTCATCAGTCACAACAGAAATGCTAAACGCGCTTAATTGTGACCTCTTCACTCATGTTATCGCCCGATGGGAACGACAACGGCTGCTTGGTCGCGCGGAGTATACATGGTATACTTCTGCCCATTCAAGCAGAGGAGCAGCTGATGCCGGCCTACAAGACCGAGTCACAGAAGGTTTACGAGTCCATCAAGGCGGCAATCCTCACGGGGGAATTCGCCCCTGGAGACCGCCTTCCGCAGCGTCGTCTCGCCGACCAGTTCGACACCACCACGATCACCGTACGCGAGGCGCTGCGAGCGCTCGAGAGCGAAGGGCTCGTCGTGATCGAACCGAAGTGGGGCGCGATGGTCGAGGAGATCACGCTCGAGAACATCTTCGGCCGCTACGTCGTCCGCGAGGCGCTCGAGGGGATGGCCGCGCGCCTCGCGGCCGATCACATCACACCGTCGGTCCGCGAAGAGCTGCTCGCAAAGGCCAGGCACCTCGATCGCGAGCTCATACGCGACGACCTCTCGCCGGTGGAGAAGGCAAACATCCACCACGAACTGCACGAGCGAATCGCCGAACTCACCGAGTGCCCCGAGCTGCAGAGTCTCCTCAACAAGATCAACCTCCACACGATCATCATGTCCAATGCGTACCACATTGACTGGCATACGTACGACGAAGACTGGCACCAGTACTTGATCAAGGCAATTATCTCCGGCGACCCGGATCTCGCCGAACGCACGATGCGCATGCACGTCCAGCGCGGGTACGAGATGGAAAACAAGGCGCTCCAGACGCATGGGCCCAGGACCGACGAGGAGGCTCCGCCGGTCTCACGAGCGCTGGGTTCGGCCTCGAGCGACTGAGCGGGACCCGTCGCGGGGCAGACCTATCGCGTCCGGTCACGGGCCACCTTCGCGAGATCGTGCATCGCGAGGGTGCAGATCTCCGCGTGGCGCATGAGGCTGTCGATGCTGATGAACTCGTCACTCTGGTGCGCTCTCGTGTTGTCGCCTGAGAACCCTGCACCGAAGGTGACGCCGCGTCCCTTCAGCACGCGCGCATAGGTGCCGCCTGCCATGGACATGGGTGCGGTTTCGTCTCCGGTCACGCTGCGATAGACTCCCAAAAGCGTCTCGATCAGCGGATCGTCGGCCTCGAGGAAGAGCGGCGCGAGGTGGCTCTCCTCTTTGACCGAAAAACCGGCGCGCTGCATGGTGCCGGTGAGCACGGAGGAGATCCGAGCGTAGTCGGCGGTGACCGGGTAGCGAATGTTGACGCCTATCTCGACCTTCTCATCGTCTACGGTGAGGGTTCCCCAGTTCAGCGAGAGATCGCCGGACTCTTCGTCGCGGCACGCGAGACCGGCGGACTCGCCGCGGGTCTCGAACCCGATCAGCCGGTCGAGGGCGCGCAGCCCGGGCTCCCAATCTCCGTCGGCCTCCGCCGCGATCGCGGTGATCGCGCGCACCAGGTGCGCGATCGCGTTTACGCCGCCGGCCGGACGGCCTCCGTGGGCCGCCACGCCGTCGGCGATGAGCCTGAGCTCCCCTCCCGAATCGTCCAGTCGCACCCGCGGTTCCACTGCCTCCACATCGCGCAGGCGGCCAACGACACGTCGCGCACGATCGGCGAATTGAGGCGCGATCACGGCGGTCGCCTCCGCCGGGACCATATTGAGCGCGTCGCCGCCGCCGGCGCTTCGCGCGACGCGATCACCCGCACGTGGCGCGGTGAGGATGAAGCTCGCAATTCCCATCTCGCGGTTGTAGAGAGGGTACCCGGCATCTGGCGAGAACCCGAGGTCGGGGACCGGCTCTTTCGTGAGATAGTGCTTCATGCAGCCGAAGCCGCTCTCCTCGTTCGTTCCATAGATCACCCGGACCCTGACGCCGAGGTCGCCTGCCTGATCGGCTAGCGCGCGGAGGCAGTAGAGCGAGGCGACCGCCGGGCCCTTGTTGTCCGAGGCGCCGCGTCCGTAGACGCACCCGTCGTCGACCTCGCCGCCGAACGGCTCGTGCTGCCAGCCGTCGCCGGCCGGCACGACGTCGAGGTGGTTGAGCACGCCGACGATTGGCCCCGAGCTGCCGTACTGCACATGCCCGGCGTATCCGTCGACGTTCCTTGTCTCGAAACCGAGCGCTTCTCCCCGCTCGAGCATGAAGTCGAGCGCACGGCGCGCCTCGCGTCCGAACGGGGCGCCCGGCGCGGCATCGCCCTTGACGCTTGGTATCGCGATCAGCGCCCGCAGATCGGCGATGATCGCGTCGCGGTACTCAAGCACCTTCTTGCGGTCAAACATCAGACCTCTCCTTCTCCGGTGGGGTCAAGCGCCCCGTTGATGCATCGAACACGAGCTCTCGCGTGGCCCCGGCGGGAATGTCGATCACCGGCCACCGGAGCGCTGCGCCCTGGCCCAGCGGCTCGGAGGCGCGCAGGGAATGCTCGGAAAACACCCGCACCTGCGCGTCGAAGGCCGTGGGGTTGCGGACAGAGAGCACGGCGGCATTGCCCTTCCGCTCCATCGCACCGGTGTCCATGTGATCGAACACGCAGACGAATCCGACGTCGGGCTGCACGTAGATACCGGGGAGCTCGACGGCGGTGAGCATGAGCGACACCTCCGGCCAGCACGAACCGAACAGGGAACCTCCCACGTTCTGCGGCCCCTCCCAGTCGCTCGTGTTGACCCGCTCACAGATGTACCCCGGCCGCATGGCGCCCGGATCGCCCACCTGCCGATCTTCCCGGCTCATGTACTGCGTTATGTTGTGCGAGGTCTCGCGAATGAGCTCGAGGAACGTTCTGTCCCCGGTCGCGCGGAAGAGCTTGAGTAGCGAGTCACCCGAGAAGGTACAGATACCCGGGGCGCTGTGCTTGTTCTGAACGTTCGCCCAGACGGAACCGGTGGTCTTCATGCCAAGGCGTCCGAACCACGATTCCGCGGGAAAGACAAAGTCATACGAGTGGCACCACGTCGCACACTGCGCGGCCATCGCCTTCGCCCGCGCGACCCAGTGGGCCTCGCCGGTCACCTCGAACAGGACGACGAACGACTCGAGCATCGCGAAGGCCGACTCGCTGTCCGGGCACTTGAGAATCTCTCCGGGCCCCCCGGTCGTGACCCCGAACCGCACGTCCCGATCGTCGAGCCTCCGCGCAAGCCTCGCCCCGGTCTCCACGTAGCGCGCCTCGCCAAGGAGCTGCCCGGTGAGCGCGAGCGCGGCGGGGGCGATCGCCGCGGCGGTGCTCCCGCCCACGACGAGCTCGCCGGTCTCGCAGTCGAGGTATTGCCCGAGCTCGCCGCAGCGCGTCACGGTCGCGCTCAACGTATCCGCGAGGAGTCGCACCCCTTCGCGCCACGAATCGGGCGGCGAAGGAAGCCGCGAGTCGGTCTCGAGCAGGACAAAGGTCTTGGCGAGAAAGTAGAGCGCGTCGGCCTGCTTGCGAACCATGTACCATCGGCCGGTCCCGGGGAGGCCGAAGCCGTCGCCGAAGGCGACCCCCCGGTGCCGCACCGCGTGGAAGAACCCGGCGGGCAGTTGCGCGGTCTCGAACATCCACGCGACATTCGACAGCGCCCGTTCGCGCGACCGTGCGTCACCGGCGATCAGCATGGGAAAGGGAACCATCCCGCCGCCCACCCAGCCGGTCTGCCAGTCCTGGAACCGGCTCGAATCGGCCGCCTCGTGCGTTCCCACACGGAAGTACCCTTCGTCGCACCAGTTCTCGCGGTGATGCTTCTCCTCGATGATCTTCCACGCCGCGGAGAAGGGCAGTTCATGCGCGAGCGTCACCGGGCCACTGAGGTCACGGCGCACGCTGAGCAACCGGTCGAAGAGGGCCTGCACCTCGTCGGCCTCAAAGAGGTAGATCCGGTAGCGGATCTCGACGTCGGTCCCCTCCGTCCACTCGGCGCCCCGGTCCCACGACGGCACGGACGTCGTGCAACTCTTGTACAGCGTCTCGCGGCGCACACCGGGCGCCTCGACGCGCAGCACCACTGAGTCACGCGCGGCGCTCTCGACCACGGCGAGCCCGTGATCGCCCAGGGCGCCGCCCTGCTCGGTCAGCAGGATCGCCGCCCGACCGGTCGCCGGATCGTAGAACCCGATGCACGGCGTAGCCGCGTCGCCGGAGCGAAGCTGCAGGGACGAAGGCGTCTGCGGCTCAACGGCGAGCCGCGGCACGTCGGTCACGAGGGTGGGCGCCTGCGGCCCGATATCACCCGGTTCGTGGACCATGGGGGGATAGGCGTACGGTCGACACGGATAACGGTTACCGTTGTATGCCGCGGCGGGTATGAGCACGTACACGTCCTGCGACCAGGGTGTCACCTCCCATTCGAGCGCGACCGACGTCTCGCTCGCTTGCCCTGCGGACAGGCGGAAGCGGATGAGGCCCTCGAGCGTGGCGCCGGCCTTCGTCTCGGCCGTGCCGTCGGCCGGTGCGCCGGCCGCAACGTCGAGCGTCGGCTCGATCTCCCACCTGCCGCCGTGAAAGTCCGCGTCAATGCGATCCTGCCCCTCGAACGGAAGATCCACGAGGATGGCGTCGGCCTCGGACGAGCCGTCGAATCTGGTCAGGCGGGCACGCATCCGCCCCGGGATCGGAGGCAGCGTCACGGAGTCCTCCGTGCTACGCCCGGCAGGAAACACCGGATCCCGAAGATCGATGCCGGCGCTTCTCCCCAGACCTTGTGTACACGTACGGAGAGCTCGGTGGTCGTAAGCGCCTCGGCGAATCGATGCGTGTTGAGCGTCTGGTGGTTGTCCTCGACGGCAACGACGCTCCTGCCCGTCGCGTCCACGATCTCGTAGTCACGGACGCAGTACGGCATCGCGTTCTCCGGGTGGCCCATGAGCGCGGACTCCATCGGGTGGTTCCAGTCGGTGTCGAATGCGAGCCGGATCGTGCCTATCGTCCGCGGCTCGGGCCAGGTCAGGCGAAGCGTCGGGCTCGGATCGTCGCACCGGGCGACCCAGGCGTTCGGGCCGAGAACGGGCCGGTCGATGCCGTTGGTGACCTGGGCCGGCTCAAAGGCGCGCGCGTAGCCGGGGTACTCCGGATCCGCGGCGAACCAGAACAGATGTCCGGATGGCCTGCGGTCGGGCGTCCAGAAGTCGAACTCCTCCACGCCAAGGTCCTCTTCCGGGGCCTGCCGATGCCGTTTCGCGACGGTCATGAGCCCGGTTACCCGCTCGCGCACCGCGTGCACTCGCACCTCAGGGTTCGCGTCGAGCACGAGAAAGGCGTACTGCGGACCGGAGAGCGAGCCCGAGAACGGTAGCTTCACCTCCCGGTCCGGTCCGCGCCGCAGTTCCACGGTCAGTTCGTCGAGCACGACTTCGGGCGTGAAGTTGAGCGGCTTCGCGCCCGCGAGCAGACGCGCTCGAACGGTCGTGTCGGAGGCGACGTCGGCGCGTAGACGAAAGGACGGCAGAGGACCTTCGCAGAGGGGAACCATTATGGCACGGGAGCGATCGAGCTGCACCCGTAGCGGCGCGGGGAGCGACGAGAGATCGAGCGGCATGGTCGTCGAAGCATCGACTGCCGCGTCACGGGCGAGATCCTCCGGGTCGTCTACGGCGAAGCCCGGGATGTACTGGCCGGTGCGAAGGAGCCGACGCTGCAGCTCACGGACGCGGGGCGGCGCGAGGAGGTCGGCCGGGCGCAGGCCCTGCTCGCGGCAGATCGCCGCGGCCATCGCGACCGCCTGTGCCCCGTGCGAGCAGGTGCCCATGACGCGGGTCGAGCCGAAGGCGACGTGCGAGGAGCTGATAATGCGTCCGGCGAGTAGCAGGTTGGGCGTGTGGGGGGTGATCATCGTGCCGTAGGGGATCTGGAACACCCCCTTCGCGTGGTACTGGTCGCACCCCTTCGGCCGATCGCTGTAGACGCCGTCCGCCGGATGGAGGTCGATCGACCAGCCGCCGAATGAGACGGCGTCTTCGTGGTGACGCTGTTCGACAATATCAGCCTGGGTCAGCATCGAATAGCCTTCGAACCGGCGGCTCTCCCGCTTGCCCGGAACAGCCCCCACCCATTCGAGCGTGAGGTTTTCCGCGTCCGGGTAGTCGCCGGAGTTCTTGATATGGTTCCAGACGCCAAGGACGACCTTCCAGAGCTCCCACTTGATCTTCTCCGTGTCGTGAACGGTGTCGAGCCGGCCGCCGTACTCGATCCACCAGAACTGGCAGCCGTTCTGATGGACGGAGAAATCGCGGTACCGCGGAATCGTCTTGGGAACGTCTTTCAGAGCGTAGTCCGGCGCGACGAAACGGACCGGCTCGCCGGTATCCTTCGTGTAGAAGAAGATCGAGTGGCCAAGGCGCTCTCCGTAACTCTCCGGGTCAGGCGCAAACTTCTCGCCGAACTCGTCCTGCTTCTCGGCGCCGAAGCGAAAGGGAACACCTGCCTGGTACGCGACGATACCGT
>SLST01000163.1 GCA_007130265.1 Spirochaetales bacterium | reverse complement strand
GGTAGGCACCTGCGCTTAATTTAAACTCTTTTGCAACACTACCTGTTGCGTCGCTTTCAAATTTTTGCTGGCTGACAACTTTGTCTAAAGCCCAGTTATTTGGATCAGACAGGTCTGTTTCAAACTCGCTATGACTGCTTACATCTTGTGGAACTGGAAGCTGCCGACGACTTTGCAGCGCCGGTCGTTGAACGCTACCTGGTTCTTTCAAACTGTAAACCTTAACGGTACCCGCTGCCTGCTGGCCTTCGCCATCGAGGGTAAGCGTTCTGAAAGATATCGTAAAAGGATCATTCTTAACCAGCCAATCAGGCCGTGATATTTCAACATTAAGAGCAGTATAGCCTACATTAACAGTGCGTTGTGCTGAACGTGTTTCTCCGGCACTGTCAGTGACGTCAGCATAAACCAGATACTGAAAAGTTGGATCATCTTTCTCAGCAACGGATCGATCGGGTCGCGCTATAAATTCGATTGGAAAACTCCCGTCAACTGCCGTTACTGCTGTGCCATGAGCGATCTCTTGTGCCGCTTCCTGGCTAACTGGCTGCCACCAGCGTACTCTGTACCACCACTGCGGATAACGCACTTGACGCACGACACGCCAGCGAACCTGGGCAGCATCGGTTGCCGCACCGGTGTAAGCGGTTGCTGTGCCGCTAAGCTTCACCGTCTCATTAAGCCTGGCTGCTACAGCAGGCGGAGCAAGCTCAACCTGAAAAGTTGGTCGTTTATACTCTTCCACTGTGACGCTCGTCTGTCCACTTGGATGACTGGATCTGATACTCATTTGACCCATTAGTCGATCACGTGGAGCGGTAAAGCTGCCACTGATTGAGCCATAATCGTTGGAATGCGTTTGCAGGACCTCTATCTGCTCACCGTTGACATCATGCAAGGCAACGCTTACACGCTGATCAGCAAGTGTCTGATAATGATCCTTATTCTGGTCAACTTCAATTAATATCCCTTTAAAGTGGATTGTCTGCCCTGGGCGATAGATAGCACGATCGGTAAAGAAAACTGTTCGTAGATAGCGCCCTTGATCATGTCTGCCTGTATATGGCAAATAGCTCTGGGATGAGCCAATATGCTGCTCGCCATGCTGCGCCAACACAACAATGTTGCGCTGCTGACTGATTTTTATGCGAAACAGACCATTCGCATCAGTATTGACCGGATTTTTGGCTCTAAGCCCGGAATCCCAGCCGCGCTCCTGAACCCAGACGCGGATAGTTGCATTTTTAACTGGCTGACCGGAATCGGCATGCAGTACAAACCCTTCGAGCAGCTGCTGATCGCTTCGATTGCGGATAATTAACGCTAAATCACTGACCCAGACAGCCGAGAAAGAGACTATATTATTGGAGTCTCCAAAGCTTGCATCGTGACTGGCAAGCAGCCAGTAAAACCCTGGCTTGATATCCTCTGGAGAAGGCAGATGTTCGGTACGCTCAAGAAAATCCGCCGTTACTGGAAGTTCAGCTGACCAGGCCAACGCAGGTTCTTCTGTTAACAATACGCTTCTCCGCTCTGCACTAAGCTGCTCTGGATGATGAGGTGGTGGAGTCGTTAATCCCTCTTCCCAATCCCAGGATACCAGGCGGAAGTGAATCTCAGTAATATTGCGATAACGAACCTGGATTGCTGGCCGAGAACTATCCCAGGCCCGCTCTGTATCAACTCGAGCTGATGGCGCTTCAATTTGTTGCAGCAGATTGTAACACAGCTTGCCGCCAGGACTTTTTGGAAAAAGGCGATAGCCTTCAGACGCTACAGCATGGGCCTTGCTGGCATCTCCTTGCTGGTAGAGCAGTGCGGCATGGGCGTGGCGGGCCTGTGCAGAAATCTGATCGCGTTGCAAACGGGTATAGTATCTTTCGAGAGCATCCCGATAGCGTCTATTTTTATCCTCCCCGACAGCAGCATTATAACCAAAGCGTAACCTCTGCAAATCCCAGTCACTGAGCGCTTTTTTATTGTTGGCCCTTAAGTGGAATCTGAGCAGCTCCTGATAGAGTAGCGTGGCTTTATAGACAGGTGAATCAATATCAGTACTTTTGACATTCCAGCGCAAAAACTGGTCTAAAGGTGAAAATATAGGACTATCAGCCGAGAGTATAAAAGCATCCTCTGGCCTGGCGCCCGCCTGTTCAGCGCTGGTGTAAAAAGACAAAGCCTCAGCGGCAACGAGGTCATACAACGTTGGCCGATAATGATCTGCTATTGTGCCTTTTTCAAGTAATATATCATACTCTGCAATAGGAGTGTTTCTTAGCAACTCTTTTGCCTCAAGAGCCTTTACAAAATTCTTATCTATTTCAGAAAAGATACGGGCCAAGTCCCAGGTGGTGATATCATCACCCGGTGATTCAGCAGTAGTAGTACGTTGCACAAAGCGCCAGCGATTGCGCTGAAAATAATGCCAGGTCCAGTGAGCCAGGATAGCATGCATGAGCGGCTTCATTTCCTGTGGCGCTTCTGCAATCTCCTTTTTTAACAGAACTATCTTTTCTTCAGGTTTGTTGCCTTGAATATTCCCTTCAAGGGCAACCTTTTGTCCGATTGCCTTAATGGCTTCGGGGTATACCCCATCTCTCTTGGCGATAATGATAATCGTTTCAAGGTGCTCAATAGCTGTTTTGGGCAGCCCCTTGGCAACAGCGTCCTGAACCTTCTGCCACAGCTTTTC
>SLST01000058.1 GCA_007130265.1 Spirochaetales bacterium | reverse complement strand
CCTGTACCATAAGAGTTTTTCCAGCCCAGGCCCTGCATTTCGAGTCCGGCCGCTTCGGGTTCGGGCCCGATATGCTCGGCGGGATCCGCCGCGCCGTGAGCTTTGCCGAAGGTATGCCCCCCGGCGATCAGGGCGACCGTTTCCTCGTCATTCATCGCCATGCGGGCAAAGGTCTCTCGAATGACACGGGCAGCGGCCGCCGGGTCCGGCTCGCCTTCGGGGCCCTCCGGGTTGACGTAGATCAGGCCCATCTGCGTAGCCGCGAGGGGATTTTCGAGTTCTCGGTCCCCTGCGAAGCGTTCGCTGCCCAGCCACTGGGTTTCCGGCCCCCAGTAGACGTCTTTTTGAGGTTCCCAGACGTCTTCACGCCCCCCGGCAAAGCCGAGCGTCTCGAAGCCCATCGACTCCAGGGCGCAGTTCCCCGCCAGGATCATCAGGTCGGCCCAGGAGATCTTCCGGCCGTATTTCTGCTTGATCGGCCAGAGCAGCCTGCGGGCCTTGTCCAGACTGGCATTGTCGGGCCAGCTATTGAGCGGGGCCAAGCGTTGTGTGCCGTCGCCAGCGCCGCCGCGACCATCCGCGACGCGATACGTGCCCGCGCTGTGCCAGGCCATCCGAATGAACAGCGGCCCATAGTGTCCGTAGTCGGCTGGCCACCAGTCCTGGGATGTTGTCATCAGCTCGTCGATGTCTTTCTTCACGGCATCCAGGTCGAGCTTCTTAAACTCCTCGGCGTAGTTGAAGTCTTCACCCATCGGATTACTCTTGGCCGAATTTTGATGAAGAATGTCCAGGTTCAATTGGTTGGGCCACCAGTCCCCAATCGACATGGCCCCGGCCGCCGTATGTCGGTAGGGTGCGGCCGCTTCGCCCATGACCGGGCATTTTCGGTTCGTTGGTGGGTTACCGTTCTCGCTCGGCGGATTGGATTGGGAATCTTGGGCCAGCAGCATGCCGCCGTGCGTCCCTACCCAACAGCCAAGAATCAAAGCAACAAGCCGAACTGAGCTTGTACCGTTGAATGGTCGGATGCCGAGTCGTTGAGCAGTTTTGTTTCTCACGCGGCACTTTCCTGTCGTTGCAATACCTGACATCTGATTTCTCCTGGAGTTTGTTTTGACGGCGGAAACGGCATTAGGCGCGGGTTTGCGTGGACAGATATAGCGGCACCCCGAGTTGCGCCATTTGATCGAACTGTTCTTCAAGCCAATCGACGTGTCCGTCTTCGTCCTTGACAATCGATTCCAGCAGGTCGCGAGTTGCCGCGTCGCTGGCTTCGTCTGCAAGGTGAATGGCCTCGTTGTACATGCGGACCGCCTGCTGCTCCGATTCCAGATCCGCTTGAAGCTGCTGGGGGACGTCCGCACCGATATGGACCTGGTTCAATTTGCTGACCGTCGGGGTTCCTTCCAAAAAGAGGATCCGGGAGATCAGCTTCTCGGCATGATGCATCTCTTGCCTGGCGCGCATTTCCACGGCCTGGTGCAGCCGCTGGTAGCCCCAGTTGGCGCACATCTCCGCATGGACGACGTACTGCATGATGGCCGTCAACTCGTCACACAGCAATTCGTCCAGTTTCTTCACCACCCGTTCGTCACCTTTCATGCGACTTTCCTTTCAAATAGAGAACTGTCGGGTCTTTCGATGAGCGGCAAGGCGCTAGCCTCCGGTTCTTTCGGCCGATTCGCAACCGGTGGCTAACGCCATTCCGCTCAGTGATTTCTTTGCCGATCCTCACTTGGTAAAGGCATTCTGCAACGCGCTGCTGGCTTGCGCGATGGCGGCGCGCGCCGCGGGAGTATCCGCGATCGCGTTCAACATCACAAAGTCGTGAATCGTGCCCAGGTAACGCAGCCCCGTGACCCGGACGCCGGCTTGGACCAGCTTGCGGGCATACGCCTCTCCCTCGTCGCGGAGTACGTCACACTCGCCGTTGATCACGAGCGCCGGCGGCAAGCCTCGCAGTTCATCGATCGTCGCGCGCAGCGGCGACGCCGTGGCTTGAGCACGGGTCGCGACGTCCGGCGCATAGTGGTCCCAGAACCACTTCATCGCCTCCCGCGTGAGGAAGTAGCCTTCGGCGAACTGCTGATAGGACGGCGTGTCGAAATCGGCATCCGTCACCGGGTAGAACAGCAATTGGAAGTCGATTTTCGGGCCGCCGCGTTGCTTGGCTAATAGCGTGACGACGGCGGCCATGTTGCCGCCCACACTGTCGCCGGCCACCGCCAGACGCGAACTGTCCATGTCGAGGGTCTTCCCGTTCTCGGAGACCCACTTGGTGGCGGCGTAGGCTTCCTCGATCGCCACCGGATACCGGGCCTCCGGCGGACGGCTGTAATCGACGAACACCAGGGCGGCCCGGGCGCCGTTGGCGATCTCCCGAATCAAGCGGTCATGCGTTTCCGCGTCGCCGAGCACCCAGCCGCCGCCGTGGAAGTACACGACCACCGGGAGCGCGCCGGAGCTGCCCTCGGGCCGGACGATGCGGATGGCGATTTGGCCTTTCGGGCCCCCGGGGATCGTGCGGTCTTCGATGTCCGCCGGAGGCTTCGGCACTTGCCCCCCTTGCGCAGCAATAAGGACACCGCGGGCGTCTTCGACCGACAACTCGTAGATCTGCGGGCCACCTTTGGCGGCCAGCTCATCCAGGAAGCCTTGCGTGTCCGGTTCCACGACGGGGTTTCCAGCCGTGG
>SLST01000091.1 GCA_007130265.1 Spirochaetales bacterium | reverse complement strand
GAGATAGACCCCCGCCGCGTCTACCCGGCCGAGACGCCGCGACGAACCGCCGTCGTTGGAGCGCTGGCGGTCGCCATCGCCACGGTACTCGTGCTTGACGCGAGCGGTGTGTTCGCGCGACCGGTCCCTCCGCTCGCGGAGAGCGGCCTGCTCCTCGAGGATGCCGGTCGGCGACTCGCCGCTCGCGCAGATCGGGATGTCGAGCTACTCGCTCTCGCCGATGAGTTCGGACGGCTGAGCGAGTCCCTGCAGCGCGGTGAGGTGGGCGCGGACGAGGCGCGCCGACGCATCGAATCGCTCGGGGAGCGCGTAGAGCAACAGCTTCGCGACGTCGAGCGGACCGCCCCGTTCGACCACGGCGAAGCGGACTTCGCGCCGGAGGCGGAGGCGGCGGTCCGTATGGCGCTGCGGTCCGGCATGAGCGAGTCGGAGGTGGTGGAGTTCTTCGTGCGCATGAGATCGCAGGGAGAGACGATCCCGGACATCGTCGAGGCATTGGACCAGGCCCCCGACGACCGGGCACCGGACACGACTCTGGGTCTCGACGACGAGCAGATACGGAGTCTCATGGACGAGATCAACCGCCTGACGCCCGACGAAGAGGCGATTACCGATCTGACCGAGGAGTTGCGGGAATCACAGCGCGTGCTGCAGAAGATGGGGGCCGGACTCGCCGAGATCACCGAAGGCCATGATGAGCGGATTGGGGAGGCGCAGGAGTCGGGGGTCGGGCGCGACGACGCGAACCGCGAGATGCGCGCCGACGAGGTTCCGGCAGAGGATATGCCGAGCGAGGCGGGAGAGGGGGCCGGTGGCCGCGAGGGCGGCACGGTCGCTGCAGAGTCCGGGACGGACGGCGACTTCCGGCGACTCGAGGATGGTCCGGTCTTTCGGGAACTCCGGGGGATCGTGACCGACGGGACGATCATCGAGGTCATCATCCGGGATCTGCCGGCGGAGGCAACGTCGCGGCTGACCGAACAGGAGCGAGCGACCATGATTGAGCGCGTTATAGAAGAGGCGATTGCCCGCGAAGCTCCGCCGCCGGAGCTTCGTCTACTCGTGCGCAACTACTTCCTGAGGCTTGCCGGTACCGGCGGAGGAGCGACTGATGAACAGGAATGAGACGTGGGACCCACAGATCGTCGATCGCGCGCTCGCGGCCGGACAACGCATCCGTGAGGCACAGGCGGAGATCGGCAGGGCGATCGTCGGGCACGTCGATCTCGTGGAGCAGGTACTGGTCTGCCTCCTGTGCCGCGGGCATGCCCTCCTTGAGGGGGTCCCCGGCCTCGGCAAGACGTATCTGATCAAGACGATCGGCGAGGTGCTCGATCTGGCTACGAGCCGAATCCAGTTCACCCCCGACCTGATGCCGGCCGACATCATCGGCACGAACGTACTCGTCCGGGATGAGCACGGCCATCAGGTCATCCGGTTCCAGAAGGGGCCCGTCTTCAGCCAGGTGCTCCTCGCCGACGAGATCAACCGGACAACCCCCAAGACGCAGTCGGCGCTGCTCGAAGCAATGCAGGAGCAGAACGTCACGGTCGCGGGAACGAGCTATCCCCTCGCCCCGCCGTTCATCGTGCTCGCGACCCAGAACCCCATCGAGATGGAGGGAACCTATCCGCTTCCGGAGGCACAGCTCGACCGGTTCTTCTTCAAGCTCCGAGTAGACTATCCGGAGCACAACGATCTACTCGCGATCGTCGACCGCACGACCGGGGGTGCGCCGGCCGTGCTCAACCGCATTCTCTCCGCGGCGGAGATCTGCGGGTACCAGGAGCTTATCCGTTCGGTACCGGCTTCACCAACGGTCACCGACTACGCGGTCCGCCTCGTCTATGCAACCCATCCGCAGCGCGACGGGGCCGACGGCGAGATCAACCGCTTCGTTCGTTACGGATCGAGTCCCAGGGGAGCGCAGGGACTGATACTCGCGGGGAAGGTGTATGCGCTGCTCGACAAGAGATTCGCAGTGGGTTTCGACGACATCCGGCGCGCCGCACTGCCCGCGCTTCGCCATCGGCTCATCCTCAGCTTCCAGGGAGAGGCCGAAGGCGTCGAACAGGACGCACTCATCCGACGCGTTCTCGATATCACGCCGGAAGGAGGCGCTTGAGTGCCCGCACGGCTGTTCGACGAAGAGTTTCTTCGCAAGCTCGAACGCCTCTCGCTGACGGCACGCCGTATCCGGACGGGAGTCTCGCGCGGAGAGAACCTCACAATCAGCCGTGGGGCCTCGCTGGACTTCGCCGACTTCCGGCTCTACCAGCCGGGCGATGACTTTCGGTATCTCGACTGGAACGTCTACCGGCGTCTCAACCGGCTCTTTCTGAAGGTGTTCACCGCGGAGGAGAACCTCACCGTGCATATCCTCGTCGACACGAGCCGATCAATGGCATTCGGCTCCCCGTCGAAGCTCTGGTACGCCGCACGCCTCGCTGCCGCCCTCGGCTACCTCGCGATACACAATCTCGATCGCGTGGGAGTGAGCGCGTTCGCGCAAGGCATCGAACACTCGCTCCCGCCTCTCCGTCAGGCTTCCCATGCGTCGACACTTTTCGAGTATCTCGGGTCGCTCGAGCCGGCCGGCCGAACCGACTTCAACGGAACGCTGCACGACTATGCGATGCAGTCGCGACGTCCAGGGATGGCGATCCTCCTGACGGACCTCCTCGATCCGGGCGGATACGTGGAGGGGCTGAAGGCACTGCTGTACGGCCGTTTCGACGTCCTGCTCCTCCACGTCATGGACGAGCAGGAAATCACACCGGAGCTCCATGGACCGTACCGACTTGTCGACGGAGAAACTCTCGAGGAAACCGAGCTCGACCTGGGATCAGAGATGGCCATCGACTACCGGCGGGAGCTCGAACGGTTCTTCGCGGAGATCGAGGACTTCTCGCTGAGCAACGGGATCGAGTACCTTCGCACGACGACCCGGATCCCCTTTGAGGACGTCGTCCTCGACTATCTTCGCCGGGGGGTCTTCGTCCATTGACCCTGCTCAACCCGCTCGGACTGCTGTTGCTGCTCACCGTGCCGGCTATCATCCTGATCCATCTCTTTCGCCATGAGCGGCGACGAGTCGAGGTCTCGTCTCTCCATCTCTGGCGCCAGGTCGCCGACCGACACAGCCGGCGCATGAGGCCGCGACTTCTGCGGAACCTCAACCTTCTGCTCCAGATCGCTGCGGCGATCCTCGCCTCGCTCGCCGTCGCACAGCCGCAGCTTCCAGTACCGCAAGCCGCCGCACCCGGAGGAATGGTGCTGATCATCGACAACAGCGCGAGCATGCAGACCGGCGCGGTCCCAAGGCTCGAGCTCGCGCGCAACCGGGCCCGCGAGACTATAGGTCGGGCGTCCGGCGCGACGCAGTTCATGCTGGTGACGGCGGGGCCGCGGCCCCGCATCGCGCAGACCTTCACGACCGACCGCGATCTGCTCTACGAGCGTCTGCGAGAGATCCGGAAGACCGACGGCGCGGCCGAGCTCGAGAAGGCGGTCTCCCTCGCCGCGTCTGTCGTGGGTGAGGCGGAAGCCGAACTGGTGCTGATCACCGACGGGGCGGTCTCCGCCGCACGACTGCCCGCCTTTCCTGCGAATCTCCGGACGGAGCTGGTCGGAGGGGCGTACGGTGAATGGGCCGACGCGGCGAACCGGGCGGTGACCGTCCTCGAGCTGCGCACGCGACCGGACGGCAGCGCAATCGAAGCGCTCGTGGGGGTCGCCAACCACGCGCCTGATCCGACGGAAGTCCGTCTGCGGCTCACGGCCGACGGTGAGACCGTATCCGATCGCGCGATCGATCTCGCAGCAGGCGAAGAGCGCCTGTTCACGTCCGTGATTCCGCGCACGCGGGCGACGGTCTACACGGCCGAGCTCGTAGCGAACGACGATGCGCTTCCGGCCGACGATCGTGCCTTTGTGGTAGCTGGTGGCGAGCGACCGATCAGGGTGCATCTGGCGAGTACGGGAGACTACTTCCTCGAGTCGTTCCTTTCGGTCTACCCCAACGTCGAGCTCACGGTGTCCGAGCAACTCCGCCACCCCCTCTCGTTCGATCTGCTCATACTCGACCGCATTCCGGCCCCCTCAGGTCTCCGGGGAAACGTTCTGGCGCTCGGGACGAGCCTGCCCGACGGCCCGTTCGCCCCGGAGAGTCTTGTCGCATCCGATCACGTAGCCTCAGTACGGCAGGACCATCCGCTGATGCGCGGCGTCCGGATCGGCGAGACCCGCATACGGCAGATGCTCGTCGGCGAGTGGCACCCGCGGGCGACCGTCGTTGCAAGCTCGGGCGAACATCCTCTGCTCTATACCTTTCAGGACGACCGGCTCTCGCTCGTAGGCACCACCTTTGCGCTCTCCGACACCGACCTCGCGCTGCGCACCGGCTTTCCCGTGCTCATGCACAACATCATCGAACGGCTCGTGCCGGTCGCCCCGACCGGAGAACTCGGCTATGCACGCCCGGGAAGCGTCGTCCCGCTCTCGGTTCCACCGGGTGAGGAGGTCGTGGTCATCACGCCTGATGGGACGCCGTTGCGATTCGCGCCGCGCACGTCGCGCCTCGAGTTCTCCCGCACGTGGCAGACGGGATTGTACGAAGTGCGCGGCGAGTCGTTCAGATCACACTTCGCCGTCAACCTGCTCGACACCGACGAGTCCAATCTCATGCCGCGAATGGAGGAGGTCCGCACTGAGGCCGGGACTTCGCTGGTTGCGCACGCCCCCGGCCGACCCGTCTGGCGGTGGCTTGCCGTGGCAACGCTCGTGCTCCTCGTGCTCGACTGGGCTCTCTGGGCAAGGAGATACTGATGCGGATTCCCTATCCGGCAGCCCTGCTCCTCCTGATCGCGGTGCCGCTGCTCACCGCGTCGCTTCTGCGCACCCGGCAGGTTCCCTGGTACCGACGCCTCATCCCTCTCGCCATCCGGGCGCTCGCAGTCACGCTCCTCGTGCTTGCTATCGCCGGCGCCCAGTTGCCCGTGGACGAGCCGGGGGTCGACGTCGTCTTCGTCGTTGACGTCTCAGACAGCATTGGACCTGAAGGGACCGCGATCGCGCAACGGTTCGTGGAGCAGACGCTGGCGCAGGCCACGCCGGAGGACCGGGCGGCGATCTTGCTCGTCGCCGACGGCGTGGCCGTTGAACGTCGGCTGCAGCGGGGACTGACCCGGCTTACCCGGGAGTCGGTCATGGAAACCGGGGCAACCATGCTCGCCGACGGCGTATTGCGATCGCTCTCGCTCCTCGACGATCGCCGTGCGGCGAGGATCGTGCTGTTGAGCGACGGCCGCGAGACGGGAGGAGACGTCGTCGCCGCCGCACGGGCGGCGGCTGAGGCCGACGTCGAAGTCTCGGTCGTTCCCCTTCCCTCACGACCTGCCGACGGTGGTGTCTTCCTGCGAGGGATCGATGCACCCGCGGTGGTGCGGAAGGACGAGCCGCACGAGTTTCGCGTGGTCGTGGCGGCAGCCGAGGCGAAGCAGGCGACGGTCACGGTCTTTCGCAACGACCGCTACTACGGTGAGGATCGGGTACTTCTCGGCCCGGGCGACAATGTCGTGGGGTTCCAGGGGCGATTCGAGGAAGCCGGTATCCACCGCTACCGTGTTGTCATCTCAGCCCCCGACCTCCCCGCCTCACCGGCCAACGAGGCGGAGGCGCTAGTGCGCGTCACCGGGGAGCCGGCCGTGTTGTACGTAACACCGACGCCGGCACCGCATGCGGTGACCGCGCTGCGGCAGCAGGGCTTTGTCGTCGACGAGAGACCGATCAGCGGTATTCCCGACGGCGTCGGCGGACTTATCCCCTTTGACGCCGTCGTGTTCGACAACGTTCCGGCGTACGAACTCTCGCTCGCTCGGATGGAAGCCGTTGAGCGATACGTTCGCGACGCCGGCGGCGGCTTCCTGATGATCGGAGGTGATCGGAGCTTTGGCGCCGGGGGCTACTACCAGACGCCGATCGAGCGCCTGCTGCCGGTCGACATGGACGTCACTTCGACGATGAGAATCCCGTCGCTCGCGATGCTCTTCGTGGTCGACAAGTCGGGCAGCATGGGCGCCATGGAAGTGTCCGGGGTCACGCGGCTCGATCTCGTGAAGGAAGCTGTCGTCTCGGCGGTAGAGATCATGAATCCCTTCTATCACGTCGGGCTCATCGCCTTTGACGCAGACTACGAGTGGGTCGTCCCGGTCACTGTGGCGGGTGAACGGGATCGCATCATCGACGATCTTGTTCGATTGTCTCCCGGAGGCGGAACGGTCCTTGGTGGCGCACTGCGGGAGGCGCTGCAATCGCTGCGCGACGAGGAGGCTGCCGTGAAGCACATCATCGTGCTGTCCGACGGACTCACCGCGGACTCTGGTTTCGATGAGGTGATCGACGAGTTCGGCGGCGAGTCGATCACCATCTCGACCGTCTCGGTCGGATCGACGGCGGACCGCACGCAGATGCAGCAGATCGCCGAGTGGGGCGGCGGCCGGAACTACCACGCGGCGGACCCGCGCAGCGTTCCGAGGATCTTCGCGACCGAGACAACAATTGTGAGCAGGAACCTGATCGTCGAACGCCCCTTCGTGCCGCAGATCGTCTCACAGAGCGCCGTAGTCGACGGGATACGCGCCGAGGAGATTCCGCCACTGGAAGGATTCGTGCTCGCCTACCAGAAGCAGGATGCGCAGATGGTGCTTTCCGGGGTCGGCGACAACCCGATCCTCTCGACTCGCCGGTACGGACTCGGACGCAGCCTCGCCTTCACCTCGGACCTCCGGGCGCGCTGGGGGATCAACTGGCTCGACTGGCCCGGGTACCCGAGGCTGGTGGGGCAGATGCTGCGATGGGTCCAGCGTCCGGCGGGCGATACGGCGCTCGCGGTCGGCTTTGAGACCCGTACCGGCGATACGACGCTCATGGCCGTCGACGCGTCGGCTCCCGACGGGAGCTTCCGAAACCTCCTCGAGCTTGCCGCTCGGGTCGTCCCTCCGACCGGGGACGCCTTCCGGGTGACGCTCGAACAGACGGGGCCGGGACGATACGAGGCGGATCTGCCGAGCAGTAGCCCGGGGGAGTACCTGGTGACGGTACTCGGTGCTCCCGATGGACGCCCGCAAGCGTACGGTTTCTCGCTCCCCTATGCGCAGGAGTACCTGCACTTTGAGGCCGACTACGAGCTGCTCGAAGCGGTCGCCCGCACCGGCGGAGGTACGATGCTCGGGCCTGACGGTGCGGCCGCGGCGCTCGAAAAGCCTCGCGCAGGGATGACACACCGCGATCTGTGGCCATGGTTGCTTATTGCGGCGATTCTGCTGCTGCTCGTCGAGCTCTTCGTCAAGCAGGTAGCGTTGCCTGCCGCGCCTCGCGCCGCGCCTCGGTCCGAGGGACCGCCGGATCGCCCCCAGGCGGCCGGCAGATCCGGACCCTCCCGGGGGCACGCTCAGCCGGCCGGGCCCCGCCCCCGGCCCGGCAGCGAGAAGATCGCCTACGACGAGCTGCGCCGTCAGATCGCGGAAGACTACCGCAACGAGAGCGATCGTCTGCGAAACGCGCACTGGGATGCCGGACGCATCCACGTCCCGAGTCGGGGAGGTGTCAGAAACCCGCGGCAGAGGCGTTGATCAGAACGGCGTAGGCGTTGTTGATCAGCTTCGCCCGCTCGAGTCCATTCGGATTGACGTCCGGATGGTAGCGGCGCATCAAGCTTCGGTATCGATCGCGAATCTCGGTCCGGGTAGGTTCAGAGGCGAAACCGAGCACACGCAGCGCTTCTGCCCGGGAGGCCGCACGGTGGGGTCGCTGCGCCCCGGGTCGCCGGTTCTCTCGCTCGAACTCCGCGTCGGCCCGACCCCGAGGCAGCATCCCTTCGTGACGCGCAACCGTGCGCAGGATCTCGAGAAGAGCAGGCGCGAGGTCTTCGAGGTCGACGATGTGACGCTGAAGAAGCCGGCGCAGATACGACTCAACGGTGAAGCGAAGCGCCGCGGCCTCCCGGAGCTCGAGATACTCGTCGGCGCACTGCCCCACTAGCCTGTCGGCATCGAAGAAGGTCGAAAGATAGACGAACCGTGCACGGTCGAATCGTCTGAACTCGCGGAGCATCGCACGAAAGGTCTCGGGTTCGGGAACGTGCAGGACGACCGCGCGCCTGACGACCCGCACGAAACGCTCGGTGAGATCGAGCCGGTCGTCGTGGCTCAGGAAGAGGCCGGCCTCGCGGAACTCAGGTCCGTAGTCACGGCCGGTGAGCTCTTCGAGCAGAGCGAGCAGATCCCCGGCGTTCTCGGGCCCAAAGCGATCGACGCTCACGTGACCGGTGGCGTAAACCGCGCGATAGAGGTCGACCGGGTCGTAGCGATCCGACAGCTCGTCCTGGGTGACTGACCAGGCGCCATCGGCTTCGGCGTATGCTCGCAGATCTCGTATGAGCGCTTCGGTCGACGTCACGACTCCGGCCTCAGGCGTCGAGCACTTCGGGGCGAATCCCGGAGACCGCACGACGCATTACGCCGACCGGATCCGCGTTGACCTCGGGGCCGCTGAGCGCCTGCTTGAACTTCCGTGTGCCCGGCTGGAAGGCGAAGAGCCCGAGCATATGGCGGACGACGTTTCGAGCGGGCCAGCCGGCTGCATGCCATTCCGCGAGGTACGGGAGCATCTGCTCGACAACATCGCGGCGAGTGCTCAGCGAACCCGGTGCCGCGCCGAAGTACCGGGCATCCACATCCGCGAAGAGCCACGGGTTGTCGTAGGCCGCCCGACCGATCATCACTGCATCGACGCGAGAGAGGTGGTCGTCGATCTGCGCGAGCGTCTCGATGTGACCGTTGATCTCGATCTGCAAATCTGGACGATCTCGCTTGAGCCGGTAGACATCGTCGTACCGCAGGGGAGGTACGGTGCGGTTCTCCTTCGGTGACAGCCCGGAGAGCACCGCAATACGCGCATGAACGGTGAACCGGGCCGGCTCGGCGCAGCGCACCGTGTCGACGAACCCGAGAAGATCGTCGTAACTCTCGCGGCCGTCGATTCCGATGCGATGCTTCACGGTCACCGGCTTCGCGGTCACGGCGCGCATCGCTGCGACCAGGTCGCGGACTCGCTCGGGGCGGGCCATGAGACAGGCGCCAAAGCTGCCGTTCTGCACTCGGTCACTCGGGCATCCGACGTTGAGATTGTACTCATCGTAGCCGTACGCCTCCGCGATGCGAACCGCCCTCGCAAGCTCGTGCGGATCATCGCCGCCGAGCTGGAGCGAGATAGGGTGCTCCGACTCGTCGTAGCCGAGCAGATAGTCACGATCACCGTGGATAATCGCCGAGGCGGTCACCATTTCGGTGTAGAGTAGCGTGGAACGGGTGATCCGGCGGATGAAGTACCGGTAATGCCGGTCGGTCTTCTCCATCATCGGTGCGATGCTTACCGGAGGAGTCCCGAAGATCGGACCCTGCGGCGTGACCGGGTGCCTGGCTTTGGGAAGAGAGCGGGGGGCTTCGAGCATTGCGGTCAGGATAAAAAAGAGGCAGCCCCGGGTCAACGACCGCAGGACTGCCAAGAAGGAGAGGAGTATTCTGTTACCGGACAAGTCCGATAACGAACTCGCGTCCCTGTCGGGCAATGCGGAACACGAGTTCGCTGTCGCCTTGTGCGTTCAGGACCCGGTAGAAGTCGGCCAGATCCGCAATCTCCTCGTTGTTGACACGACGGATGATATCCCCGCGTCGCAAGCCGGCTTCCACCGCCGGGCCGCCGGCGATCACATCTGCGATGACCACGTTGCCGGACTCGTTGCGCAGTCCGAGGCTCTCACGCATCTCGTGTGAGAGCGGCATCACCACCATGCCCGGCCAGAAGTCCATACCCGCGAGTTCCGCCTCGTTCAGACGACGGCCGATCTCCACGCGGCGCGCCATGAGCCTGCCATCGCGCCGGATGCGGAACGTAGCGACGCGACCCGGTTCGAGATCCGCGACCACGTTGACGAGGTCGATCCACTCGGCGATCCGCCGGCCGTCGATCTCCGTGACGATATCCCCCGGCTGTATGCCTGCCAGAGACGCAGGTGAGCCCTCGTAGACACTGCCGACGAGCGCGCCTCGCGGATCGGCAGCAAGACTGCGAGCCACGTCATCGCTCATCGCTCCGCCATAGCCGATTCCCAACCACCCATACTCCACGGCGCCGACGTTGATGAACTCGTCGATCGCGCGCTTGGCATTGTTGATCGGAATCGCGAACCCGAGTCCAATGCTTCCGCCGGACTGGCTGGCGATCCACGTGTTGATGCCGATCACCTCTCCGGCGAGGTTGACGAGCGCTCCGCCGGAGTTGCCCTGGTTGATCGCGGCGTCGGTCTGGATGTAGTCGGTCAAGCCGGCGATCCGACTCGTGGCATTCGGCCGACGCCCGAGCGCGCTGATGATCCCGGACGTCACCGTCGACTCGAACCCAAGGGGGTTTCCTACCGCAAACACCCAGTCGCCAACCGTCACGTCATCGCTGTTTCCCAGCTTCGCGACCGGCACATCTTCACGCGTGTCGAACACGACGAGCGCGAGATCGCGCCGTTCGTCGGTGCCTACGCGCGTGGCGTCGAATGATCGGCCGTCGTGAAGGCTTACGGTGATCTCATCCGCCGCCCCGACGACGTGCGCATTGGTCAGCACATAGACACGGTCACCAACGCGCCTGACG
>SLST01000464.1 GCA_007130265.1 Spirochaetales bacterium | reverse complement strand
GACCACGTCGGAGCTGTCGGTAATGAGCCGTTCCTCCTTACGCAGCCTACGGGTCAGTTGGGTGTTAGGCAAGGCGTAGAGGAGGCCGACCATAGCCATGCAGATTCCGGACTCCTGGATACACCGCAGCATGTTGTCTGCGACGGAATCGCTCTCGCCGTCGAACCCCATGATGAACCCGCCGTTCACCACGATCCCGTATGACATCAGCTTCCGCACCGTGGCGGTGACCGATCTATTGACGTTCTGGCGTTTGCCGATCTCGCGGAGGGCATCGGGTTCGGGAGTCTCTATGCCCAAAAAAGCATATCGAAAGTCGACGTCTTTCATGAGACCGAGCAACTCGTCGTCGTCGGCAAGGTCAACGGAAGCTTCCGTGCTGAAGTAGAACGGGTGACCACGGTCCTCAGACCACTGCTTGACTTCTCGCAGGAGCGCTCTCGCCCGCTTCCTGTTCCCGATGAAGTTGTCGTCGACGAAATCGACGTGGCCGCGGTAGCCGAGGTCGTAGAGTCGCTGCAACTCCGCGATGATCCGGTCGTTCGACTTGTGGCGCGGTTTGCTCCCGTAGAGCTCGATGATGTCGCAGAACTCGCAGGAGAAAGGGCAGCCCCGAACGAATTGCATCCCGACCATCAGATAATCTGCGAACCGGATGAGATCGTAGCGGGGAACGACCGATTGGGACATGTCGGCTCTCGCGACTGATGAATACACGCCCCGCCTTTCGTCCCGCGCCAGCGCCTCGAGGAAGATCGGGATGGCGACCTCGCCCTCACCAAGGACGAGATAATCAGCCGTGTCGTAGACTTCCGGCTGGGAGGTCGGGTCAGGCCCGCCGACGGCGATTGGCCGGCCGAGCGCATGCGCACGATCGACAAGCGCGAGAATGCTCTTCTGCTGAGGAAGCATGCCGCCAGTGCAGACGATGTCGGCCCAGAGAATGTGGTCGTCCTGCAGATTCTTCACGTTCTCATCGACGAGCCGGAACTCCCAGCTCTGCGGGAGAAGTGCCGCTACGGTCATCAACCCGAGTGGAGCGGCAGGATAGCGCGCTCCGACGAGGTCGCACACCTCGCGATAATTCCAGAAGCTGAGCTCGGAAAACACCGTCTGCACGATGAGGCATTTTGTGCCGTCATCCGGAGGCCTGTGCATTGCATCATCATAACTCAGTTTATGTTCGTCGTCGCGGGTCGATGCATCCGAACACTCGACAGACCCGCTCGGTCGTTCGCTCATCGTTGTCCAGAGCGAAGCCTGCGCGCGAGACCATGCCGATCGCTCTTCCGGAGCCGACGAGGGGCAGGAGCGCGTCGGCAAACGCAGCGATGCTTTCCGCATCCGCAGCTTCGGGCTGCCGGCACCTCTCCAGGCCCGGGCCCCGGTTCGCCCCGGTCACCAGTGCGGTTCGCATGACCTGTAGATCCCAATTCTACGAGCATCCGTCCACGCCCGTGACGGCGCAGCCTCACTCCGGATCGACGACACTCGTGAGAGTGGTGCGATGCTTGACGGAAGGCGGGTGAGGCGTTTCGGGTCAGCAGAGAACTTCTGGTGGAGAGGACTGGAGCGCAGCGGCAGGCAAGAGCCCCTCCCGCACGGCGACAGACGCGAAGAGCCGGCGCGATTGCACGCGGTACCGAAGGCACCGCTGAGGGAAGCAGATAGCTCATCTGAGCGCCACGGTCGACAGGTCGTCCGGATCCGGGCCTTCTCCTCCAAGAATCAGGCGGATCGTCCAATTCAGTCTCCGTCGACGTCTCTCCTGTGCCGGATAGTCACCGCTACAATCACCAATTCCGCATCCAGAATCTGGCAGTGAATCCGGTAATCGCCCACTCGGTACCGCCAAACACCTTTCGTGTCACCCACAGGCCCTTTCCCGCGGCTCATAGACGTCAAGGTGCAGCTTGTAGCCCCACGCACGCGCGATTCGCTCGGGAACGGTAGCCAAGGTGATGCCTGAACGCGGCCTGCGGCCCGAGAGGTCGGGCCGCAGGCAGGGCGGAGGAACTACGCTCTATTTCACGATGAAACTGTCCTGTGCACCCATGGTGTAGCCGTCTTCGCAGAAGAGTCGGACCTCGCCCTCGATGTACTACCATGCGTCAAAGGTATCGCTCGGAGCCCCCTTCGGTGCCAGGCCGACCCAGTCGGTGGCGTTGCCCCTGGCGTTGGCAAAGATGATCTCGATCGTCTCGCCGGCTTCATACTCACTCTGGATGGTCTCGATCGCGGGATCGCTGGTTCGTGAGTCGAGCTCGTTCGCCCGACGCGCGAGTTCGGGATTCTCGAAATCCTGGATTATGATGGCGGTCACCGCAGTATCGTTGACCTCCTGCATCGTCTCGGTCTCGGGGCGGCGCAGTCCGTAGACGGCGCGCGTCCGCGCCTCGATGCCTCCAAGGAGCGCCTTACCCATGTCGAGGGCGTCGCGGGCAACCCGGGCCGTGTAGTCGGTCAGATACTCGTGAGCGAGTGCCTCGCGGTCGTTCGCGATCAGCAGAGACGCGATCTCCTCTACCTTCTGCTGCTCGTCGATTGCTTTCGCCTCGAAACCGATCAGCGCCTCGTTCACCTCGGGCAGGAAGATGTCAGGACGGTCGTCTTTTTCAATGGGGGTCTCTCCGCCCCTACCGACCACATCATCGCCGCCGGCGCGGGCGGCTCAGGTGCCTATAGCCCGGTTGTGTGCGATCCGCT
>SLST01000059.1 GCA_007130265.1 Spirochaetales bacterium | reverse complement strand
TAGCCACGCGGCGTCGATCCGGGGAACGGGCACCTCCGAGAGCGCCGCACGAAGGCGAGCGCCCGCGGCCGACGGAGCAGCCGAAAGCCGTTCGGCGTGGTCGCCCAAGGCTTGCCAGGCTTTCCGGTGGAGGATGAGCGTGTAGGACGAGACCAGGGGCGCCATCGGCGCGCCGCCCGGTGTCCGGCCGGACGCGAGCGGTATCGCGTCGGTCTCCGAACTCCCAACCTCGCGTCGGGCGCGAAGTTCATTGTCCGCGGCCGCTTCACTCGCTCCGCGGACGTACCGACGGAGGAAGCGGACGATGACGTGGAGCTGGAAGTCGTCGAGCCGCGGCAACACCCACGCGAGCACGTGCGCGGGCACCCCGCCGTAGAATGCCTCGGCAATGGCGCCCGCGATGCACGCCTGGGTATCCGCATCCCCGCCGAGCGAGATCGCGTTGCGAATCGCATCCTCGAATTCGGCCGAGTCGAGGAACGCGATAATCGCCTCCGGCACCGACCCCTGACAACTCACATCAAACTCGTATGTCGGTCTGATCGAGTCGATCGTTCGGCTCAGGTCGTACCCGAATCGCGTCGAGATCGCGATGCGGATCTCGTCCTTCGTCGCGCCGGTTCGCGCCAGAAAGACCGCAAGCGCAACCGCCTGCGCCCCCTTGGCTCCCTCCGGATGGTTGTGTGTCGGGAGTGCCGACAGTTCAGCCGCCTCGAGCACCGCAATCTCGTTGTCGAACGCCCAGCCGATCGGGCCCACACGCATCGCCGATCCGTTGCCCCAGCTGTTGTACGGTGCGCCACCGGGGGAATCGGCGTCGCTCTCCATCCATCGTCGAAACGAACCCCCGTACCCGGCGTTCGGGTAGCGCCGTCCGAACTCGCGGAGTCGTATTGCGTAGTCTTCGACGGTCGCGGTCGGGCCTCCTGAGTCGGTTGCCGCGGCAGCCGCGCCAAGAAGCGCCGTCGCGATCGCAATCGTCAGCACGCTGTCGTCGGTTGGTCTGCCGAGCCAATGGAAGAGGCGAAACTGCTTCTCCTTGGTCGTCTGAGCCTCATAGACCGACCCGAGCACGTCGCCCGCGATCGCGCCGATCACGCTTGCCCCCTCACGCGTTCCACCGGTAGCCTTCGGCTCGCACTGCTTCGTAGCGCTCCCGGTCGAATCGGTGAAGCCGCGCGGCGCGGTGGGCAACGGCTGTTTCGACCTCGTCGAGCGGGACGATCAGCCCCGTCTCCTGGAGCTTCTTCCTGAAGTTGCGCTTGTCCAACGGCTCGCCCAGGATCGCCTCGTAGAGCGACTGGACCTGCCGCAACGTGAACTTCCCCGGGAGGAACTCGAACACAATCGGCTCCTCCCGCACGTTGGCGCGAAGCCGACCGAGCGCGGCTTCCAGTATTCGGTCGTGGTCGAATGCCAGTCGCGGAAGCTCGTCGAGCGCGAACCAGCCTGCGTTCCGCGCGTCAGTTGCCGCGGCGACCGGGTGGTCGAAGAGGTTCACGATCGCCAGGTATGCCACGGTGATCACCCGCTCGCGTGGGTCGCGGTCAGGGGCGCCGAAGGCGCCGAGCTGCTCGAGGTAGAGGTCGCGCACGCCGGTCTCCTCCTCGAGCTCGCGGCGCGCCGCGACATCCAGACCCTCGTCGATCCGAACGAATCCTCCGGGCAGCGCCCACGCGCCGGCGTACGGGTCGAGGTCGCGCTGAATCAACAGGACCGTCAGGTCGCAGGTACCGAGCGTCGACCCACGCGATTCGCGATCGCCTCGCGCCGATGCCCCGGATGGCGCGGGCCTCGCCTCGTCGAGGCCGAAGACAACGCAATCGACCGTGACCGCGGGATGCGGGTACTGGTAGCTGTACATGGTGTCTATTGTACACTATCTGCATGAGCCGTCAAATCCTGTCGCCCCGGGGACGGATCTCTCCGCGTCGGCAAGCCGCCGGAACGACGCTTCCCGATCGCGATGCCTTGCCCATGTCCAACGTGGCGGGTAGGCTCTGATGTACGGGTACTCCCGAAAGGAGAGAGACGAATGGTGCGATCAAATCTGACCGAAGCAGAGCGAATCGGGAGGCTGACTCCACCGTCAGGGACGGTCGCGATGGTCCTTGATACCGACACGTACAACGAGATCGACGATCAGTTCGCGCTCGCGTACGCATTGCTCTCCACCGAGAGGGTATCTCTGCAGGCGGTGTACGCGGCGCCGTTCTTCAACTCGCGTTCGACCGGACCGGCCGACGGGATGGAGAAGAGCTACGAGGAAATCCATCGGGTTATGGATCGGCTCAGCTTGACATCGCTGCCGCCGGTGTATCGGGGATCGATCGATTACCTGAGCGATCGAGATACTCCGCAGGAGAGCGCAGCGGCGCAGGACCTCGTCTCGCGCGCGCGGGCGGCGAGCGAACCGCTCTACGTCGTGGCAATAGGGGCGATCACGAATGTGGCGTCGGCCCTGCTTCTCGACCCCGGCATCGCCGACCGGATCGTAGTCGTCTGGCTGGGAGGTCACTCGTTGGGGTGGAAGGACACCCTGGAGTTCAACCTCAAGCAGGATGTTCCGGCGGCGCAGGTCGTCTTCGATTCCGGCGCGCCGCTCATCCACGTGCCGTGCATGGGAGTCACCACGCACCTCGCCACCACACTACCCGAGCTGGAGCACTACCTGAAGGGCAAGAGCAGTATTGGCGACTACCTCGTG
>SLST01000038.1 GCA_007130265.1 Spirochaetales bacterium | reverse complement strand
TCCTTCCCGGCAAGCGAGAGAGCAGGCGGTATGTTGGCGATCACGTTTTGGTTCAAAGCGATGTAGAGGCCGGCGGGCACTTCGACGATATCGTCGCCTACGGCGGCTGGTCCATGGACGATCACTTCCCCGCCGGGTTCTACCATCCCGAAAAGGGGACGATTTTCCATCCCGCCCCCAGCCCGTACGGCATCCCCTATCGCAGTTTGTACTCCCGGAACATCGGGAATCTTTTCTGTGCTGGTCGTGACCACAGCGCCTCTCATGTAGCTATGAGCAGCACCCGAGTTATGGCGACCTGCTCGATCATGGGGCAGGCCGTCGGAACCGCCGCAGCCATTGCTGTGCGGGAGAAGACCGCGCCGCGAGGGGTCTACCGGCAGCACCTGAAGGAGCTTCAGGAGACCCTGATGGACGACGATGCTTGGATTCCATTTATGACGCGGCCCGTCTCCGTTCTGACCGCCGAAGCGACATTCGCGGACATTCTGCCGGCCGGCGCCACGAGGGCCGAAGAACGCGGCGAGGTGTTGACTGCTGAGTCGGGATCAGCGCGCCGGTCCACCACGGCGGTCGCAACGGCGGAGCGTGCCGGGGTCGGCCTGGAAGCGCTTCGAAACGGGATAGACCGGCCCACGCAGGAGTGCTACAACGGCTGGACCGCCCCAGTTGGGTCGGTTATCGAACTCACGTGGGACGAGCCGCGACGGGTGACAGGTCTGCGCCTCGTATTCGACAGCGATCTGAACCGCTTCGATGCCGCCCGTGATCCTCGGGGCGATGGCAGACCGGGGGCGAAAAACATGCGCCACTACTACGGCCTGGATGTACCGCCGTGGCGCGTGCCGCAGACGCTGGTGAAAGCCGCGACTATCGAGGCCGATTACGGAGACGGCAGCTGGGTGCTCGTCGGCCGGATGACCGATAACTACCAGCGGCTCGTCCGACTTCCCCTGGATCTCAAGGGCCCCGTTCGTGGTCTGCGCGTCCGCCCTGAGGAGACTTGGGGCGATGAGCAAGCCCGTGTCTTTTCCCTCGACGTCGTGTAGATCGTTAGCCCCTCGGTGGTCGGATGCGCGGGAAAGCGCGCCGGTGGACGGTCTGCGAACAGGGTGCGACCCCGATCTGCCGTGTCTTCGGATTCCTCGGGTGGCTCGGCCTGGATCCATGGTCGCTTCCTTGAGCCGGAGGTGCATCTGGTCTATCATCGCAGGATGAGATACGGAGTGGCAGATTACGGCATCAACGCATGGTCCGGCGGGATGTTCGACTACGAGGACCGGTTGGTGAGGCTCAAGGAGATCGGGTACGAGGGTACCGAGCGCATCACCGCCTTCAGCGAGGCCGACGCGGTGAACAAGGCTGCGCGGGTGCGCAGGCTCGGCATGGGGTTCGCGACCGTCCGCGCTCCTTCGGACGAACTGACCATCCAGTGGGCCGCGGCTTTCGGCTGCGACTATGTCTGGATCAACGCGAAGCCCACCGGCTACGACCTCAGCACCTTCTGCCGGCAGGCGTCGATCTACGCGGAGGCATGCGCGCGGTGGGGCCTTCGTGCGGCCCTGCACAACCATATGGGAACGTGCGTGGAGTCGCAGGACGAGGTCGAGCGCTTCATGGAGGCTTGTCCCGAGTGCACGCTCGTCTTCGACACCGCGCACCTCGCCGCGGTAGGCGGCGATCCGGAGGCGGTTATCCGCAAGTATCCGGGGCGCATACAGGTTATGCACATGAAGGACTGGGTAGAGACCGACCCGCGAGCCGAGAAATGGCACGAGCGGGGCCGTTTCTGCGAGCTCGACGGTGGAAACATCGGGATGGACCACGCGGCGATCATGAAGGCGCTTCGTGACACGGACTTTGACGGATGGATGTTCGTCGAGCAGGACACCCATCTGCAGGATCCCTTCGCTGATCTTGCCGGGAGCCGGAAACGACTCGCGGATATCCAGGCGACGCTCGGAACGTAGGGGGAGTCCATGCACAAGGTAGGTATCATCGGGCTCGGCAATATCGCCGCGTTCTACAGCACCCCGGATGCGCAAGCGCCGTACTGCCACGCAGGCGGGATCAACCACAGCGAAAGAGTCGAGCTCGCCGCGGTCGCAGACCTCGACGCGGAGCGACGCAGCCGGTTTGCCGACGTGTGGGGCAGCGCTTTTCCCGGGGTCGAGTACTACGAGAGCTCGGCGGCGATGCTCGCGCGGCGAGACCTCGACATCATCGCGGTCTGTAACCGCGGCCCGCACCACTACGAGACTATGGTCGAGGTGCTCGAGGCGGGGCCGCGGGCGGTCTTCCTCGAGAAGCCGCTCTCGTGCTCGCTCGAAGAGATGGACCGGATATTCGAGGTGGCCGACGCGAAAGGGATTCCGGTCACGGTCTCCTATTCGCGACACTGGGCGCCTCACGTGCTGCGGCTTCAGGAGCTCGTGGCTGAGGGCGTGATAGGCGACGTCGAAACCGTCGTCGGGTACACCGGGAAGGCCTTCCTCTCGTTCGCGGGGCACGTGAGCGATCTCGTCTGCCAGTTCGCCGGGTACGACGCGAAGTCGGTCTTCGCGCGCGGTCGCGTGCCGCAGGAGGACGTGCCGGCCGGCTACGAGGTCGAGCCGCACGTGGACGCCGCGGTGATCGAGCTCGCCTCGGGCGTGACCGCGATGCACGTGGGCCGAAACGGCGAGCACGGCGGGTTCTACGTCGACGTCTTCG
>SLST01000252.1 GCA_007130265.1 Spirochaetales bacterium | reverse complement strand
GCTTTACGCCCGGCAGGATTCGAACCTGCGACCTGCGGATTCGAAGTCCGACGCTCTATCCAGCTGAGCTACGGGCGCAGGAATCGGTCATTGCCGACCGTAGGCAGTACGATACGGAACACCGACCGAAAGGTCAATTGCCCCGGCGCTGCCGAAGGGTGGATGACGGGACTTGAACCCGCAACAACCAGACCCACAATCTGGCGCTCTACCGATTGAACTACATCCACCGCGATGTCGCCCTTCATTATACCGCCGTATTCTTGTCCACGACAAGGGGCCAACCTGCTATACTGTGGGCGTGTTGGAGATCGCGACGATTGCCATCCGGTACACGGAGGCGGCGGTGCTCGGACTGCTCGTCGTCTCGCTCGGGCTGCTCTTCCTGCGCAACCGTCCGCCGGCGCTGGTCTGGTACTCGGCGCTCACGACGGTCGTGCTCGTCGTCCACCTCTACCTCGAGCACGGCAGATGGCAGCTCGTTCCGGCCTACGTTCTCACCTTCGTCTTCGCGTTCTGGCTCGCCCGTCCTGCCGGAGGACGCTCCCGTTCGGCGCGAGGAAAGGCGCGCTCAACGCGTGCGTACCGCGGTCTTGGTCTCGCGCTGCGGATCGTCTTCGTGGTCATCGCGGTCCCGGCGCTCCTGCTGCCCTTCGCGGCGCCCATCTTCGTCGTCGGCGACGGCGGCGGCCGGCACCCCGTGGGGTTCACCAGGATGCTCATCGACGGGGCGCAGGGCACGCGGCACGTCGACGTCTGGTACCCGGCGACCGGCGGCTCAGACCTCGTCGCTCCTTTCTGGTCTCGCGATGACCTGTCCGCCTACCGCCTGCCCGGCTGGCCCGCGCTCCTCTCCTCGCACCTCGCGCTCGTCCCCACGCCGGCAGGGCTGCGCGCCCGGATCCTCGACGAGCCGCTGCCGCTGCTTGTTCTGATGCCGGGTCCCGACCGGCTTCCCGGAGACTTTCTCCATCTCGTGCTCGAGGCGGCGTCCCACGGCTGGCTGGTCGCCGCGGCTCCCCCCGCCTCCGGCGAGGAGTGGGTGTACCGGTTCATCGATGCGCTTTCGAGGCAGGAGACCGACGCGGCGCTCGCCGGGCGAGTCGATGCGGACCGGCTTGCGATCCTTGTGTCGGGAGCTTCTTCGACCGACCTCGGGGTGCCGACGCTCAGACTTGGGGAAGGGGTGCTCCTCGAAGCGGCGCTGCCGGCATCGCGTTTTGCGGTCTACTTCGCGGACGCCGAGATACCGGCATCCGCGCTCACGATCCGTTACCTTATGGCACGCCCGGCTCGCCTTGTCGTGGGGAGCTCCGACGTCCCCCCGGACCGCCTCGACTCGGCACTTCGAAGCCTGGTGGGCACGATCCTCGCCGATGGATCCTCCTCGGCGCCGGTCTTCTCTGCGCGCCCGCCGGACCAGCAGGCGCTGCTCGCCGGGATCGAAGGCGCCTCTATCCGCCGGCTCTCCGATCCGCGACGATGAGCGCCGTCGCCGCCCGCCACGGGACGACCCGTCCGGCAAGTTGCGCGACGACGGCGCTGCGAAGCCCCGCGCCGGCCGCGGCTGCGCGTCCGGTCGGCGCGCCGAGCGCCACGTTCAGTGCGGCGCCGAGTCCGCCCTCGCGGTCGGATGAGAGCCACTCCTCAAGCTGATCTGCCGACAGACGTCGCCGCTCTTCGAGGTCGAGCCGGTCGCAGGCGGTCACCCGCCACCCTCCTTCTTCGAGCGCGCGAACGAGGTCTTTCTCGTCCCAGTTCACCTTCTCGTTCGCCGGGTCCGAAAAGAGCCGATTCTCGGCCTCCCGAAGCGCTTCCACGCCGTCGAAGTCCTCGACCAGGTCGCCGAGCCGCTGGCCGTGCGCCGGGACTCGCTGCGCCGCGACGAGGCGCGCCTCAGGCGCCGCAAGGGTAAGCGCGCCGGGCGGGAGGCGTTTGCGCGCGGCGGCAGACGCAAGCGAGTCGGCGAGGATGATCCGCTCGTATTCGTGCGCACGCACTGCCTCGTGAGCCGGCGCGTCGAGCGCCGCGCACTCGACGACCTCGGGACGTTCGATCTCCGGAAGCCGTTCGGCGTGGTGGCGCGCCGCCTGCGTCCGCGCCGAGTCAGGGCTTGCGACCACGATGCGCCCCTCGGGCGCCGCGCGCACGGCGTCCCACATGTGCAGCGTCGCCGAACGACCAACGACGAGCACCCGGTGGTGGCGCGCCGCGCCGAGCGCCCCGCGAACGCGGTCGCGAACAACGCCCGCGGCCGCCGAGCGGTCTTCGCCGCTGCGGCGGATCCACTCGGTGATTCTCGCGTCGGCCTGCGGGCTGTAGGTGAGTACCTCGTCGGCCTCTTCTCCGACGGCGAGTTCGAGTTGCAGCTCACGGGTGCGCGCGACCCGCTCGGCGATCGAGGCCTCGTAGCCGGAGTCGCTCGGTTGGTAGAAGAGCCGGCCCTGCAGCGCCGGCGGGAGGTAGGCCTGTGCGACCCAGTGATCACGGTAGGCGTGCGGGTAGAGGTAGCCCTCTCCGTGCCCGAAGCCCTCCTTGTCGCGGTTTGAGTCGCGAAGATGGTTCGGGACTTCTCTCGTCGGCTCCCTGGCTACGGCTTCCAGCGCGTCGAAATAACCGAGGGTCGAGTTCGACTTGGGGGCGGTCGCGAGGTAGAGCGCCGCATGGGCAAGATGGAAGCTCCCCTCAGGGAGCCCGACGCGGTCGAACGCGGCCGCCGC
>SLST01000613.1 GCA_007130265.1 Spirochaetales bacterium | reverse complement strand
TCCTCGTCTTCGGACACGAGGGCCATCCGACCTCGGCGAGCCCTATCGCCTCGACACCGACGAAGACATTCGATCACTCCACAGATTGCTCTTCGAGATCGTTGGTGACGATGCCGACCTGGTGATCGGAGCTGCTCTCTACGGAAGCCAGAAGGATCTAGCGGAGCACATCGGCCTCTCCCACGAAGCGGCACGCAAGAGATACCAGCGAGCCGTCTCCCGCCTCCGAGAACATTTCGGAGGCTGCTGACGATGGCTCTGTCCCAATCCGGCTCGTCCATCCGCGTTTCGTCTGCAGAAGCCCGAAATGAACCAGGGCTTCGGATGGAGAGGAAACTCATGGACACGAAAGAGCATCGCCTAGACCCGCTCGACTCCTTGTTTCGAGACGTTGTCCTGGTCCTCGGCGGAGCATTCGCCGTCGACGGAGTCGAAGAGGCAACTGTTCAGCGCATCGCAAGGGGTCTGCGGCGCGCCTACGAGCGGGCCCGCGGCCCTTCGGCCAAGGCGGCGACGCAGAGCACCAATCCGGCGCCGCATCCGGCGATTGCCGAGCTGCTGCGCCTCACCGACCCGAAGGAGCCAAGCCATGACCTGTGAGGAGAGTTGGCCCACCCCGCACGAACGACCGGACGAGTTCCTGCGCCTGCCCGGCGTCTTCAGGCGCTGGGAGGTCGAGCAGGTGCTCGATGCAGAGCACGACCTATTCATCGAGGAGGCAGGCACCGCCTCCGACGGAACCCAGCTCTTCGCCGTGTACCGGCGGGAGCGCAACCCAAGCCCAAAGAAGGAGGCGTAGTCCAATGGCAATGACGAGCATGTGGGATCAGACGGAAGAGATGGCAAAGAGGCACGACCAGGGCGGCAGCACCTGGCTCAAGCTGGCCGACGACGGCGACAAGGCGGTGGTGGTGTTCCTGGGGGAGCCACACCCGAGGGAAGTCTGTTTCGTCGACGGCAAGTACGAACCGTTCACCGAGGAGCTGCGCGCCAAGGGCTACAAGCCCTCGCTGCGGGTGGCTCTGAACGTGGCTCTCGAGGACACCAAGGAGGTCAAGATCCTCGAGCAGGGCGTGGTCTTCTTCAAGCAGCTTCTGCAGCTTCGCTCGAAGAGGAGGCTCGACGAGTGGAGCTTCGAGGTTCAGAGGCATGGGGCCGCTCGTGACAAGAACACGAGCTATTCCATTCTGCCCGAGAACAAGCTCACTCCCGAGGAGCAGGCCGAGTTCAAGGCGCTGCCACTCCACGACCTCGAGAAGCTCTACACCGAAGGTTCCGGTGGTGGCGACAGCCTCGGCAGCTACGATCGGAAGTCCGACTCGGCTGTGGACCCACGAACCGCGCAGGTCATCGTTCAAGCACTCAAGGCCCTGCCCCGCGAGGCTGTCGATCGCTTCTGCGAGAAGTTCGGGATCAGTCGCATCAAGGATCTGCCGGGCAACCAAGTCGAGAAGGCCAAGGGGTTCATCGAAGTCCTCTCATCGGAGTTCAACGCTAAGGACGAGGGCCCCGAAGAAGTAGACCCCTTCGCCTAGTCGCGGCTGTCCGCGCCCTTTCGGCACTTCGGGCTGAAGCGAGTCCTCGCGACACCGCAGGCCTCACCTTGGCTCGAAGTGCGTCTTCTTCTGGCTGCACAGCGCCCGAGAGGCAACCGATGAACGATTACCTTTCAGATGTGTTTGGAGAGCAAGGCCTGTTCGCTGCTCATTTCCCCGGCTACGAGATGCGCGAAGGACAGGTGGCGCTCGCTCGTATGGTGGACGAGGCCATGAGATCCAGCCGGCACGGTCTCGGTGAAGGACCTTGCGGCACGGGAAAGGGGGTGGCCTACGGTGTGCCCTCCGTATGGCATGTGCACCACGAGAAACGGCGTGTAGTCATCACGACCGCGAACATCGCTCTCCAGGAGCAGCTCGTCGAGAAGGACCTGCCGCTTCTGACCGAGGTGCTGCCGTGGCCGTTCACGTTTGCTCTGCTCAAAGGCAGGAACAACTACCTCTGCCTCGACCGACTGCGGGAGTCGGAGGCACGCGGCGAGCTTTCCGGACTCTATGACGACGATCAAGATCGGCAGGCCGAGCAGATACTCGAGTGGGCTCATCAGACCGAGACCGGTGACGTCTCCGAGCTGCCCTTCGTGCCACTACCGCAGGTCTGGTCCAAGGCCTCGGTGAGCTCGGAGGAATGCAAAGGCGAAGACTGTCCCTTCCGCGACGACTGCTTCTTCGAGAGAGCACGGAAGATCGCGAAAGAAGCGAACATCGTGGTGACCAACTACCACATGCTCTTCGCGCACCTGGCTGTTCGCCGCGAGACCGGACAGGACCTCGTCCTCCCACCATTCGACTTCCTCGTGTGCGACGAGGCTCACGAGGCCGCCGAGATTGCCAGAGACTTCTTCGGCTTCACCGTTTCCGCTCACACCATCAACCGGCTTGCCCGTTCGGTTGCAGACCTTGGGGAACGGAGACTCGCCGACAGCGTGAGACAGAAAGCCAGCGAGTTCTTCGATCGGGTCAGTGTCTACGCCCGCTCATCTTCGTATCGCTGCCGCCTGCGCCAGCCCAGCTTCGTTCCATCCAGCAACCTCGTGCGTAGCCTCGAGGAGATCGCCGAAGAGTGTGACGAGATAAGCGCAGACGATCGAAATGAGCGAGAGGCACGCTCTTTGGCAAAGAAGACCTCGCGTCTTTCAACCTTGGCTGCCGACCGCATCAGCGAGGCCG
>SLST01000471.1 GCA_007130265.1 Spirochaetales bacterium | reverse complement strand
GTAGCCTTCGCGATGACCGCGACATCGACGCCCTGTTCCTTAAGGGCCTGGGCCGTTTCACGTTTTTCTTCCTGCCGGCCTTTCAGCCTGCCTTCTTCGCGGGCCTCTTCCTTGAGACGTTCTCCGTATTCCTTCAACTTCGTCCCGAACATGGTCTTAGCCTCCCGCGCGCTCCGGATTGGTTCGATGACCGCGGCTTCGCCGGCGGTATCGGCCAGGTAGTTGCTCAACCACCGCCCGAATACCTCGAACTGCTCCGGGGCTTCATCAGATAGTATAGCCATAAGCTCGTCGAGCGTCTGCGCGAGCTTCTTTGGGTCGGCGTTCTCGACATAGAAGACCGCCGCGACCGCGTTGTGGATGCGAAGGAGGGTCTCGGTGGAGATCTCGTTCACCAGGATCGGGTAGTAGGTGAGCTGGGGGATGAAGGCTTCGGGGATCTCCGGGTGGATCATCTCGCCGGTCGATCGGGCGGCGCTCGAGTGCGAATCACCGGTGTAGAGCAGCAGTGGAAAGACCGCCGGAAGCGGTGGTTCCTGGCCTTCGGCGATCAACGACCCGTATAACTCGGCGAGGTAGCGCAGGAACCGAATCGGCATCAGCGGGTCCACCGTCGACTGGAACTCGATCAGGAGGAAGAGGTAGACCGGCCGTCCGCGGAAGGAGAGCTTCCAGACCACGTCGGCCTCGCGCCGGGCGAACTCTTCGGAGACGAAGATCGAGTTCACCCGCTCGAGCGTGGAGAAGTCCAACTCCTTGACGAACGGCTCGTCAACGAAGGAGGCCATGAGCCGCTCGACGAAGCCGGGGTGCGAGAAGAGATACTTGTAGCGTCGGTCGTGATCGTCTGCGATACGGGTCTCCGCCTTGTATACGCCGACAAATGCCGTGCTGCTTCACTTCTGGTGCGCACCGTTCTGTTCCCCGCCAGCAGGTTTTTCCGCGCCCCCGCCCCTGCCATGCGTGATTGCCGCAGGTGGCCAGCTGGAAGTGCCCCTGGGAACCCGTCGGCAGCTCCAGGGGCAACGTCAGGAAACCGGTGCTCGTGAGCGTTGACGGGCCTGCCTTGAGACCGAGCTTTGTCAGCAGAACAGAATCCGTTCCCTCAGGGTTGAGAAGAAGGTGGTGCTCCATAGATCGAGCTCACGGGGATCGTGGATGAACGGAAGAACGTCGGCGGCAGCGCGGGAGAAGTCAACCTGACCGACTCGTTGATCATAGAGACGCAGAAGATCCTCGAACCCGACCTGTCGCTCTTCCCGCCAATCGTTCGACTGGCGCATTCGTTGTTCCAGATGCGCCAGATGCAGGGGGACTCGTTTTCGCAAGAACCAGATCAGGTCGTACCAGTCCCGTCCTTTCACTCTGCTCTTCCATCGCCTGAAGAGAACACAGTGCAACTTTCCGGCAAACAGATCAGGCAGCGACAGAGTGCGTACTGAAAAGGGAATCGGATCAAGAACCGGCACTACTTCGGTGTCGAACTCTCCCGGAGGGACCGTATCAACCTCCAGTTTGATCCTGAGCGGCTGATTCGCCGGAACGGTAGACGCCAGAGCTGACCCCGGTTTCGCCTGGAGCAGATGGTAGCGGGTGTTGGCCTTCACAAACGCTGACTCGATGGGACTATCGAGTCGGCCGGATGAAACAGCATCGACATCGAAACCGAAACCGGAGAGCTCGGTTCGAAGCCCTGAGAGATACGAGGACAGTGAGAACTCCGGTCTTCGTCCCAGAAGCGAGAAATCGATATCTTCGGAGAAGCGCGGGAGACCATGGAGGATTCTGAGAGCCGTGCCTCCGTAGAAGGCCGCGTGTTCGAAGAAACCGGCGCGCCACTAACCAAGCAGCTCAAGATACTGGATGAGCTCCCGTAGAGCCCTGTCATGCCTCGGGTATCGCGACCGACTCGGCGACGGGGTGTTGGGCGAAGGGAGTAACCTCTGGGACAATCCGTTCAGCAATGAGAGCTGTCTCATGCGGACCGCAAACGGGGGCATGTGCCGGATCAACGAGTTCCGGCGGGTAGGGTGGCGCGGCGGTCCCAGGGCCTCGAGCGTGCACATGAGGCTGTACGGCACAGCAGCCTCCTTCGAGACCCACGCCGCCGGCGCTGTATGGGTTCCCCACACCGGGGACATCGTCGACGTAACAGAAAAGCTGACCTTTCGTGACACGCCGGTCAGTCCTGACGACATCGGCCTCTCGGAGGACTTCCAGAATGACCTTCCGACCAGCCATGCCCCAGTGCATCCGGCAAACCGCCTGCCGCAGGAGTTCAAGGGCCTGCGGAACGGCCACGAAGGCTCCCACCAGTTTCTCGTCGACGACTTCGTTCAAGCGGTCGCCCACCATGAGCTGCCGCCGGTCAACGTCTGGGAAGCCGCCAAGTATGCCACACCCGGAATCGTTGCCCACGAGTCCGCGCTGAGGGACGGCGAGATGCTCGCGGTTGCGGATTTCGGCGACTCGCCCCGGTAGCCAGGAGCTTCTGAGCATCGTATCAACGAGGGTGCAGAACCATCTCGTGCTGACGTTTGAGGACACGGGACCGCTACGATATTCTCACTTTATCGAATTCTCAGACCTCGAGATGATCGGCACCCATGGCGAAGGCGTAGCCGTTGCGCGCGGACAACAAGATCGACCGCGGGTTGATCACGTGCACCTACCAGGAAACTCCCCGAGACTCGGCGATCTCAGGCTGCTTTCGTGACGCTGACTCT
>SLST01000193.1 GCA_007130265.1 Spirochaetales bacterium | reverse complement strand
TGGGGTTTCGAAATACTTGGATGGGCTACGATTGGTGGTTAAGCTACGCTAATTTCGACGGTGGCTGGGGGCATTTGTTCTCTCCCCATAGTATTTATTTCCAGATGTTGGGTCAGCACGGTTTCGGTGGATTGGCGGTATGGCTGTTGTTGATTGGGTTTACCTTTCTGACCTTGGGACGTATACGCCGCACGGCGGCAAAACAAACCGGCCAGTTGTGGTTGGCTGAATACGCTTGGGCGCTACAGGTCGGTTTGATTGGATTTATGGCGGCAGGTACTTTTTTGGATGTGGCTTACTTTAATTTATTATATGCCTTTATTGCGCTGGCGATTATTATGCGCCGTGAGCTTGAAGAAGCCCCAAGCGCCTCGACACCGGCTGTTAACCATCAGGCGGCAGTTAAGCCAAAAACTGGCCCACGATTCCCTGATTTTGTCGCCACTTCGGTGAATTCCAAAAGGTGAACACCCTCACTAAACCACTGACAAGACTGATTGAGGGCTTGAGTCAGTACATGTGCCCCGATGGGGTACTGTGGGATCCAGTGTTGAATGCGCCTAGTCCCTCTGATCACTATGCTCAAACCAGCATGGCATTGGCTTTGCAACTGCATGGCCATCCACAACAAAGCCGTGCTGCCCGTGATGCCTGGTTGGTTTTGACGCCATCACAGTTAGGACATTTGCCGTTTAATCGTTTGATGTTGTTGCTGTTGGCTGATCTAGTGCCTCACACTGGAAGTCATTGGGATAATGTGCATTGGGGTAGGGGCGGTTCGCGAACCGCCCCTACGGCGTATTTTCAGGATGGTTTACATGATCCGAGCAATTCTGAGCCAGATCGACACGCCATTGATCAAGGGTTGCAGCGCTGCGTACTCAGCCGCCATTATCCGTCGAATAATTGGACGCTATTGGCACAATTATGTCGCTTAATTGCAGCGGTTAGTAGTGATAACTCGTCCCGCAAGGGGCAAGCACAGGGCAAGACATTTTGCCAGCTTCTCGACCATTGGCTGACTGCCGACGGTGCCTTCATCGATTATCCCGCCCGCCCTCGGTCTACCGGCGCAACTCCAATGGCCTACCATCATAAAGCCCTGTTTCTGACGACGACTGCCGCATGGTTTTGTGATGAACCCGGCTTGCTACCCCGTCTGGAGGCATTGCTGAATCAGGCGGTGCGCTTTTGGGACGGTGGCGGCTATGCTGGTGGATTAGGGCGCAGTAACCATGCCTTGTTTGGCGATGGTTGTTTATTGGCTTCATTGGTGTTGTTGGGGGCTGCCGAAGACGATGCCGGGGAGTTATCTGCAATGTGTGCGGGCATTATCCAGCGCTTAGAAACCCAACGCCGGTCTGATGGGCTGTATTGGCTGAATCCTGCGGGTGCGGCAGGTCAGGCCAGTTGGGATAATTACATGTTTTTATCAGTGTATAACGCCTGGTTTGCCGCAGTGGTCAGTTGGGCGCTGCATATTCGCCAGACTCGGCCCGTGCCGGAGGGATTGTCCGGTATCCAGCCGGTTCAGCCATCGACTCAGGGTGCAGGGCTGATTCGTCTGAGTACTGCAAAACTCACCGCGCTGATCATTACCCACGGCCAGCCACCACAGGCGTTCAGTCGCAATGAGGTCGAATTGCGTTATGCGGGCGGGATTCCGGTGCATATTGCACTGGCGGGACGGGTGGTGATTCCGCCCCCGGTGCGGATACCCTTGGCAGCGTTATTACGCCAACCCGCCCTAGCAGGCTGGACGCCGTTGTTCAAACAGGGTGAGCGGGTTTATGGCTTGACGGATTTTGACTCTGTGACGGTCCGTGAATCGGAGCAGGGCATGGAGATGGAGCTAACCGGGCGTCCTAGGTCTGTAACCCGTGCGCCGATTGAGCAGTTACCGCAGCGTCTAATGGCCGCCTTGGATTGGCGGTTGCTGGGCGGTGCTTGGGGGCGACGTGAAGCGTTGCGACGCGAGGTGTTGGACGGAATTTCTGCGCGTATCGTCTTGACCCTCTCGCTGCAACCGCCGACACTGGTCTATTATTTAGTTTTGGACAAGACTAGCGATAAGCCAGTGAACTATCTCAATCCAGCAGGCCATGCCTTGGTACCTGATGCTTGGCCTTGTCAGCAGAAGGTTAAGGGTGGGCAGGGTGAGTTATTAATGCAGCCCATGCCGTCGTCCATAGCCGGGGCGGTGGGTTGTTCTCTGCCAACGCTGTTGTTACCGCGAGGGCATTCTGAGTATTCGGTGGGGCTTAACTGGAATGATTGATCAGCACACCATTGATCTGGCCGTGCAGCGTTTGGTACAAACCGCGCATTCACCGCTGAAGGTGATTCTCATTGGTTCTTATGCTTCCGGTAATGCAGGTGAGGATTCGGATCTCGACTTGCTTGTGGTCGAGGAGAACATTCCTTGTATGGCTGAAGAATACGACCGATTGCGTGCAGCCATTGGGGCTATAGGTCTTGGTGTCGATGTTCTGCTGTATCCGCGATCCGAGTTTGAGCGTCGTACTAATTGGCAAACTTCCCCAGTTTACGATGCGGTGCGCTTTGGCAAGACGTTGTATGAACGAAACACTTGATGAGGCGCAACAGCTTTTGGGTGCTGGCCAACGTGATAGAATCTCGTTCCACTTGTTAGTGGAAACTAGGCGTGCTCCCCATGAAACAGTGGGATTCTTAGCTCAGCAGGCTTGTGAGAAATTTATCAAATCCGT
>SLST01000083.1 GCA_007130265.1 Spirochaetales bacterium | reverse complement strand
GCGCTACGATGGCGCGAGGTTTATCATGAGTAGTCCGACGGGTCGGCCCAACGTGCTCTTCATCATGACCGACCAGATGAAGGCGGGCGCCTCGCACCTCTACGGGAACACCTTCTGCGAGACGCCGTCGCTCGAGCGGCTTGCCGCCGAGGGCGTGCGTTTCGAACATGCCTACACCCCGCACCCGCTCTGCGTACCGGCACGCGTGGCGCTGTGGACCGGGCGTTACCCGCACGCGACCGGTGCTCGCAGGAACGAGACGTTGATGCCGGCCGGCGAACGGCACGCGTTCGAGATCTGGAGCGAGCTCGGCTACCGGTGCGGGCTGATCGGCAAGAACCACTGCTTCGAGACCGACGTCGACCTTGCGCTCTTCGACGTCTGGTGTGAGCTTTCGCATCGCGGTCTCCACGGAACGAGACCGACGCGCGGAATGGAGTGGCCCGTGCCGCTCGAGGCGATCAGGCGTTCGCACGCCGTCAAGGATCGCATAACCCCGGAGCAGAGTCCGCGCTTCTCGTACGCCACAACCGACTTCCCGCTCGAGGAGTACTCAACCGGCCTCATCACCGAGCAGACGGTGCGCTTCCTCGAGAGCCACGGCACATCGCGCCGCGATACTCCCTTCGCGCTCTGGGTTTCCTTTCCCGACCCGCACGAGCCGTACGAGGCGCCGCGCAGATACGCGGACATGTTCGCCTATGACCGTATCACCCTCCCGCCGTGGGAGGACCGGTGGGAGGACGCCCCTGAGCGCAACCGGGTGCTTCATGCGATCATGGGGATGGAGGAGGACGATCCGAACGACGTTGCCGGCGCGCTGTCGGTCTACTACGGCAACGTGCGTTTCATCGACGATGGCGTGGGGCGTATACTCGACGCGCTCGAACGGCTCGGCCTGCGCGAGAGTACCATCGTCGTCTTCTGCTCGGATCATGGCGATTTCGCAGGCGAGCATGCGATGATGGTCAAGGGCGGCGTCTTCTACGACGCGCTCACCCGCGTGCCGCTCCTCGTCTCGTGGCCCGGCACGCTCCCCACGAACTGTGTCGAACCGTCCATGGTGAACCTCGTTGATTTGGTGCCCACCCTCTTTACGATGCAAGGCATTGAGGTCCCACGCGCGATGCAGGGGAGGCCGCTTCCCGGGGTGACGAACGCTGACCCGCGCGACGACGCCTTCAGCGAATACGGGGCCGGAGGGCCCGCCTTCACGATGGCCGATCTCGAGCGGCTGCCCCGGCCCTGGGGGAGGAGGGCGCTCATCGAGTCTTTGCAGTGGCGCGAGGCCGAAGGGCGTCGAAAAATGGTTCGAACCCGCGAGTGGAAGTACGTTCACGATCCCATGGGAGACCGCGACGAGCTCTACGATCTGCGCTCGGACCCATGGGAGCAGCGGAACCGCGCGGGTGCGCCCGAGCTCGCGCCGGTGGAAAGCGAGATGAGGCGACGGCTCGCGGACTGGATGATCGCGACCGAGGACGCGACGCCGGTGGAGTTGCCGCCCGCGAGGAGCGAGGCGCATGAGAGCTGACTGGTACAAGAAGGCCTTCGTCATTCTGCACATCGATCACCACACGCGCGAGGAGTTCCCGGTGGGGCGCGACGCCGATGAACAGAAGACCCGCCGACTGATCGAGCTCGTCTCTCCGGACATTCTACAGATCCACGCGAAGGGGAATCCCGGCTGGACGACCTACCCGTCTGAGGTTGGATTCACGCCGCCGCGTCTGGAGCGCGATGTGATGGAGGTCTGGAGACGGATCGCGAACCAACTCGGGCTTCCCTTCTCCGCCTATTACAATCTGGGTCGCGACCGCGAGATCATGAAGCGCACCCCTGAGTGGAATCGCGTCGATGCCGGCGGTGTTCCGGACGACAACATGCTGAGCTACAGTACGGTTGTGACCGAGGCGTACCTCCTTCCGATGATCGACGAGATCGGCGAGCGGTACGAACCCGAAGGGTTCTGGTTCGACGGGTCGTGCTTCACCGTGAAGGCGTGCTATCGCGAGGAGTGCGTCGCCCGCTTCCGGGCAATGGAGTACGACCATGCCCCGCGCTCGCCGCTCGATCCGGACTGGGATGCCTACAAGGAGATGCACCGCGAGATCTACCGGGAGCTCGTGCGCGACACCGCCGCCCGGGTCCACGAGCGCAATCCTCGCTGCCTCGTCGCGGTCAACGTTGCCTACGGACTCCTGATGCCTGAACGTCCTGATCCCGGGATCGATTACCTTACGCAGGACATCGCCGACAACGTCGAGCGGATCGGCCCGTCGGCGAGTATTCGCGACGCGCAGCGATTGCCCTACGACTTCATGGTAACCGTATGGGCCTCAGACCGCTCAGGGTTCGGCGCGCACGACGGCTCGCTCGTTCCCAAGTCCGTCGAGCAGCTGCAGCAGGAGGCTGCGATCATCATCTCCCGCGGCGGTCGGTTCTCCGCCTGGGACAATCCGACCGACGGTTCCGGTCTCGTCGACGAGCGGATGCAAGTGCTCGCCGACGTTACGCCCTGGCTGCGCGACCGGCAGCCGTGGTGTCTCGGACGGGTGAACGTTCCGGACGTCTCGGTCCTCCACTCGCCGGAGACTCACTACGCGAACACGCGCGAGCGGCGCGAATGTTTCGTCAACGCAGCTCCCGCGGTGGAAAGCGCGTCGGCGTTCCTGGACGAGGAGCACCTGGTGCACGAGGTGATCCCCGGCTGGCGGCTCGAGGACGGAGAGGTCGCCTCGAACCTCCTCG
>SLST01000287.1 GCA_007130265.1 Spirochaetales bacterium | reverse complement strand
ATGATCATGAACATCATCGCGCCGGACTCGGGCACGATCACCTTCCGCGGCTCGCCGCTCACGGAGAAGGACAAGAACCGCATAGGCTACCTGCCCGAGGAGCGCGGGCTCTACGGCAAGGTCATCGTGGGCGATATGCTCCTCTACCTCGCGTCTCTGAAGAACGTAGGACGCGCCTCCGCCGAGCCCCGAGTCGACGAGTGGCTCGAGCGCTTCGGCCTCGCCGAGTGGAAGGGCCGCAAGATCGAAGAACTCTCCAAGGGGATGGCGCAGAAAGTCCAGCTCATCGCCGCCGTCGTCCACGATCCCGACTTCGTCTTCCTCGACGAGCCGTTTTCCGGGCTCGACCCGGTGAGCACCGACGTCCTGCGCGAAGCGGTCATCGACCTCAACCGAGCCGGCAAGGCGGTCCTCTTCTCGACGCACAACATGGAGCAGGCCGAACGCATCTGCCACCGCGTGCTCATCCTCGACAAGGGCCGCACGCTCGTCGACGGCAGGCTCTCCGAGATCAAGGAGCGCTACGGGCACCGCACGATCGCCGTCGAGTTCGACGGCGAGATCGGCTTCCTCTCCGATCATGCCGCCGTGGCGAGCCTCACGCGATACCCCCGCTGGGCCGAGATCGAGCTCGCCGAAGGCCATGAAGCCGACGAGGTATTCACCGCGCTCGCCGGCCGCGTCTCGGTGCGCCGCTTCGAAGTCGTCCTGCCCTCGCTCCACAAGATCTTCGTCGACGAGCTCGGCGGTACGCGCGACTCGGGCGAAGCTCTCGAGGCCGGCGACACCAGCGTCACCGGCGCGCCGCACGACAACCACGTGCGAGGAGGTTCCCGTGGCTGAACCCGCATTGAGCGCGAAGATGCTCCGCGTCGCCCGCATGGAGTTCCGGCTCACCGCCGCGAACAAGGCGTTTATCATCATCACGATCATCGGCCCCTTCCTCATCGCCGCGATGAGCATCCTGCCCACGCTCCTCGCGATGGGCGGCGCGGGCGCGGCGGCCGAGAGCCGGATCGCACTGACCGGGAACCCGGCGCTCCACGACGCGGTGACTCAGGCCTTCTCGCCCACACCGGTGGAGATCGTGCGCGTCGGGACGAGTGAGGATGACCTGCGCGATGCGCTTCAGGCAGGCACGATCGACGCGTACGTCGTGCTGCCGGCCGGGATCACGGCGGCCGGCGACGCCGCGAGCGGCGAGGCGGTGCGCTTTGTGACGAGGGGCGGCGCGGGGTTCGAGCTGATCGGGATGGTGGAGGGCACGATCGGGCAGGTGGTGGTCGCGCAGCGCCTCGCGGACGCGGGGTTCGACGCCGAGCGCGTGCGCGCGCTCACGAGACCGCCGCGGATGGACGTGCGCCGCCTCGACGCGGCCGGGACCGAGGCGGGGCAGGACATTATGAGCGTGATGTTCACCGCACTCGCGTTCACGATGCTGCTCTACATGACGATCCTGCTCTACGGGCAGGCGCTCGGCTCGTCGGTGCTGCGGGAGAAGAGCGCGAAGACGGTGGAGATCATGCTCTCGTCGGTGAGCCCGCGGGAGCTCCTCCTCGGCAAGATCGTCGGGAAGGCCGGGGCGAGCCTGCTGCAGTACGCGATCTGGATCGGGATGGCCGCGCTCTTCCTGCAGGTGCTCAGCCCGCTCCTCGACTTCGAGATCGGGATCGCCGGGGGCACGACCAACTACCTCTACCTCGTGGGGTTCTTCCTGCTCGCCTTCTTCCTCTACTCCACGCTCTACGCGGCGATCGGCGCGGCGGCCGAGGACGAACAACACCTCGGTCAGCTTGCCTGGCCGGTGATCCTCTTCCTCGTGATCCCGATGATCATGATCGGCGCGACCACGGCCAACCCCGACGGCGCGATCCCCCGGGTGCTCTCGCTCTTCCCGCTGACCTCACCCATCGTGATGTTCCAGCGGCTCCTGCTGGGGAATCCGGCCGCATGGGAGGTCGCGCTGTGCCTCGCGCTCCTCGCCGTGACGATCGGCGGATTCGCGCTGCTCGCCGCGCGGATCTTCCGCGTGGGAATCCTGATGACCGGAAAGCGGTACACGATGAAGGAAATCGTGCGCTGGGCCTCCTACAGGTAGTGACCTACGAGGAGTCGACCCGCGGGCTCAGTGACAGTATCCGGGGCACCCACGTACCCGTAGACCCGGTAGCCGTCTTCTCGGACCGTCTCGAGCACGAAACCGGGCTGATCGGCCGTGTTCTCAGCGTCCGCCGCGTCGGAAGCCGTGACGACGTACGGGCCGCGGATCCACGTCTCGTACTCCTCGAAGGACGCGTCACGGGAGTCGGCCAGCAGCGCGTCGAGGTCCCAACGGGCGATCACGCGCGGGGCGCCCGGAGCCACCGTTCCGGAGAAGACCGCCATCGTGTTGCCCGACCCGTACGAGGCGAACAGGATCCGCTTGCCGACGATCTGCGACCCCACCCGGTGGAACTGACGGTAGAGAGCGAAGGCGAGCCCCATGTACATCGACCCGGTGTAGATGTTGCCGACCTCCGCCACCGCATCGATCGCGTCGTAGAGGCCGCGCGCGGCGAGGAACTCCCGGGCCTCCTCCGCGTCGAGATCAAGATGCTTCTCGAGCAGTCCCGTCATTGCGGTCTCAGGCAGATTCCGGAACGGGGTGTGAAGGATGAAGAGGTCGGTCTCCTCGAGTGCCTCACGGGGGCGCGTGCCCGCCCGCTCACAGTGGTCGACCAGCGCCGACTCGAGCGTATCGCGATAGCACTGCATCGAGTAGGTGCCCTTCACTTTCGCGGTCTTCGAGCCGAGCGGCCGGAAGAAGTCGTCGGCGTCGGTCGAGCAGTACCCCTGCGTCGCGAGGTCGATCTCCACGAGATCGGGGTCGTTCTCCACGAGCATCGCGACCGCCCCGGCCCCCTGCGTGATCTCCGCGGTGGTCCGTACGTCATAGCGGGCGATGTCCGAGCACATCACGAGCCCCGATTCGTCGCCGCGTCCCGACGCCTGGAGGAGCGCGCTCACGCTCAGCAGCGAGAGCGTCCCGGCGGCGCAGGCGTGCTGCACCTGGAACGACGAGAGGTTTTCCGGCACACCGACGCCGGCCCTCTGGAGCATCCCTTCTACGAAGGCCGACACGGGCTTGGAGTGATCGAGGCCGCTCTCGGTGCCGACGGTGAGGTAGCGCAGATTCGATGCACTCTTGTCGGGGTTGCCGGTGAGCAGGCCGTGAGCCGCGGAGGCCGCAAGCGTCGCCGTGTCCTCCCGGACCGACGGAAACCGGATAGCTCGCTGACCGGTGGTTCGCATCGCCCGCGCAAGGTGGCGCTCGAGCCTCGGGTTCTCGTTCACCCGATGCTCGACGAGCGTGTCGAGGCCAATCCTTGCTTCCGGGACGTGGATCCGGATATCACTGATGCCGACGCTGTTTCGTTTCATACCTCTAAAATAACCAATCAAGTTATCCGCGGCCACAAAAACATGTAATTAGTCTATTGCCTCTGGTTCATCGCATGCGGTCGTCGAGCCCGCACGTCGGGATCGCCTACGTCTCGTTTCAGGCTACCCGAGCAGGTCGACGATCTCCTTCTGTGTCTCCTCCCACATGCCGTCGCGGTACCACTGCGCCATCTCGCTCAGGAAGTCGCGGTAGAGCGCCGCGAACCGTTTCGCCGCGTCGCGGTCGCTCTCGCGTTGTGCGTAGAGCTCCATGAAGTGGGGGCGCTTTGCCTTCCAGGCGTTCTTCTTCGGCTCGATCGCCGACGGCGCCTCGATCCACCTCCCGAGCTCATTCCACTCGCTGTCCCACAGCGACAGGACGGGAATGTGATCGTCACCGTCGGCCTCGTACCGCTCCTTGAGCTCTCCGAGCTCAGACCCGCGGAACACGCGCAGCTCGATGCCGGCCTTCTCGAAGAGACTCGCAAGGATGGGAAGATTGAGCGCCGAGTCGCCGCACCAGTCCTCGGTCGTGACCGTTGCGCGCACCGGCTGCGGGTATTCTGATGCCCGCCGGCGAAGCTCCTCGGCGAGCCGATCGTCGGCCCGCGCCTCCTCGAGCCGTTCCCTGACGAAGGAACGGTAGTTGCGCAGGTTCGAGACGTAGGCGCCGACGTCAAAGCCTTTCTCGAATGTCTGATTGTCCATAGTACTCCTCGACTATATTAGAATAATAATATATTGGTGGTTGGCCGGCAAGCCGGTCCGACGCGAGGAGTGGAGAAGCCCCCTGAAGGGGCCGATGACACCGCCGCGCTCATGCGCTACGATGGCCGTGGAGGATCCAATGAAATACCGCTATCTTGGACGTTCAGGTCTGCTCGTTTCGCGCATCTGCCTTGGCACGATGACCTTCGGCAACGCGGAGTGGGGGTGCGACCAGAAGACCTCATCGAGAATCGTCGACGCGTTCATCGACGCCGGCGGGAACTTCATCGACACGGCCGATCTCTACAGCGCCGGAGTCTCCGAAGAGATGCTCGGCAAGGCGATTCAGGGCAAGCCCCGGGACGAGCTCGTGATCGCGACGAAGTGCTGGTTCCCGACCGGCGAGACGCCGAACGCGCGGGCGCTGTCGCGCAAGCATATAGAGCAGGCGTGCGAGGCGAGCCTCGAGCGGATGGGGCTCGACTACGTCGACCTCTATCAGATTCACGGTCCGGATCCCTACACCCCCATCGAGGAGACGATGGACGCGCTCGCCGGTCTCGTGCAGAGCGGCAAGGCGCGCTACGTGGGGTGTAGCAACCTCTACGGGTGGCAGATCGTCAAGGCGAACATGATCGGCGAGCAGCTCGGCGGTCTGCGGTTCATCAGCGCCCAGCACCTCTACAACCTGGTCCGACGCGATATCGAACGGGAGATTCTGCCCGCCTGCGATGACCAGGGTATGGGCATGATCTGCTGGAGCCCGCTCGCGAGCGGCATGCTCACCGGCAAGTATCGCGGGCAGGAGTCGCCGGATCCGGAGAGCCGGTTCGGCAAGAATGCGGCGGTCTATCTGTCGCGCTACTGGTGGGACGAGGCGCGTGCGCTCGTCGACGATGTCGTGCAGGTGGCCGACGAGGTGGGCAAGAGTCCGGCGCAGATCTCGCTCGCATGGTTGCTGGCCGACCGCAGGGTGACCGCGCCGATCGTCGGCGCCCGCACCGTCGAGCAGCTGCTCGACAATATCGTGGCCGGCGACTACGACCTGCCGGCCGAACTGCGGGACAGACTCACGGAGAAGATGGCGCTTCGCCACGGGTACCCGAAGGACTGGATGGACAGTACCTTCCCGAACACCTTCCGCCACGCGGAGTTTGCGCCGGATCACACCCAGCGTCTCCCGTAGGGGAGGCGAGAGCGATCGGCGCTACAGGTCGATCAGGTACATCGCGCCGAGCTCCCGGTAGAGGTGACTCGAGAGCCACTCGTCCGGGTTGAGGTAGCGATGGCTACGCATCCGCATGGGCGAGTTGACGATGATGCCGTCGGAGCCGATGTGGGTGTCCGGGTCGGTCAGGTTCATCCACGCCTTCACGGGGCCCCGGGTGTAGTCGTAGTGGATGAACTCGACCGTGCCGTTCGAGTCGACCGAGAGCACGAGCCCGACGTGCGTCAGCGGGTCGTTCCACTGCTTGTCTCCCGCGCGGTCGTACGTGTTGTCCCAGAAGACGAGGTCGCCAGGCTGCGGGAGCTCCGAGTGATAGAGCAAGTCGTAGTCGACGGCGATGCCGTGCAGGCGCTGCACGCCGCCTCCGGCGTAGCCGGGAAAGAGGTCGACGAGACGGATGCCGGCCATCGCGTAGATGGCGAGTATGGTTCCGGTGCAGTCGTTGTTGTACCGGTGGCCCGCCACGACGAACCGCTGGGTTCGAAGGAGCTCCTCGGCCGCTTCGATGATCCGTGCCTGGAGTTCCGACGGCTGGGGTATCGTGCCGTCCGCTTTGGCGGTGCGCGCGCGGTTGGTCGTCGCCCCGGTCGCCGCGGGCACAGTCGCCACGGGCACCGTGGTCTTCGTTACCACGACCCTCCCGGCCGGCCGATGGGTCGGCGTCGAGGCGCAAGTGCTCGTCAGCAGCGCGACTACCGCTATGGCCGCCGCCGCCGCGCCGGCGGTGCGACGGGCGCGTCCGGTTCGAGGCGCGTGTGTCGGTTCGGCTCGCTGCTGCGTCATATCGTCGGCTTCCGATTCCGCAGTCGCTACCCTACGCGTTGGCGCGCCCCGTCTCGAGCAGGTACCGGTACGCGGAGAGCGCCGCCTTCGAGCCCTCACCGAGTGATACGAGGATCTGCTCGTATCCGTTGCCGGTGACGTCGCCGGCGGCGAAGAGTCCCGGCACCGCCGTGCTGTTGGTGCCGTCGACCCGCAGGCTTCCGGTGCTCTCGAGGCTGATGCCGTCGCCAATGAAGTCGGTGTTCGGTTCGGGGGCGAGCTCGACGAAGAAGCCGTCGGCTGCGATTGTCTGCTCGCCCGATTTCGAGGCGAGAACGACCTCGCGCGCGTACTCGTCGCCGCGGAACTCTCTGACCGTCGCTTCCTCGAGGATCGTGACCCGTTCGAGGTCGCGAGCGCGGGCGACGAGATCCTCGCTGAACCAGCCTCCGGCGAGGAGGACCGTGGTTACCGCGTCGGCATGGATCGAAAGCTCGAGCGTCGAGTCGAGGACGCGGTCCGCATCGCCGACGAGAACGACGCGTTTGCCCGCGAAGAGGTGCGAGTAGCTGATTGACGAGTAACCGAGGCCGCGCGAGAGAAACTGTTTCTCGCCCGGTACGCCGAGTCGCCGCAGACGCGTTCCGGTTGCCACGATCACCGCCCGCGCCTCCTCGGTCGAGTCGTCTTCGAGCGCGCAGGTGAAGGTACCGCCGGAGGCCGTGAGCCGCTTCACCTCTGCGAGCCTGTGGGAGTGCCGCAGGTACTGCAGCCGGCTCTTGTAGATAGTGACGAGCTCGTCCGCCCGGATCGCGCCGGGTCCCTCGCCGTCGGCGAGGCGGACCGCATAGTTGCTCTTTCCACCGAGGTCCTTGCTGATGACGAGGCAGTCCATGCGTTTACGTGTGGCATAGAGTGCAGCCGCGAGCCCCGCAGGGCCGGCCCCAATGATGATCAAGTCGCGCATTTCTCTCGACTATAGCAGGTTTCCCTTCTCTGACAAACCCGTCGACGGCCTGTCTGCGCCCATTTTACCGAAAGACAGCGGCTCCGACCTCGACGGTGCGTTTCCGAGTCGACGGGGTTATCTCGACGATGCCTGCGTACCGCCCGTCGTGCGCGTCGAGCCCGACGAGCTCGTAGCCGACCGTCTCGCCGGTGACCGGAACGACGATCGAGACGGTCTCGCGGGTCTCGAGGATCGCATCGGCGCCGAGCACGTCGATCCCTGCGAGCGTCGAATCCCGCGCCGCGAGGAAGAGATACCAGATGTCGCGGCCGCTGCGGTTGACGACCTCGACCGTCGCGAGCGGCGGGTGGTCGTAGCCGCCCTCGAGATGGGTCGCGCCGATCTCCACCCGAGCCGCCGCGTCGTCCGGGATACGGTGGTCCCAGAGGAGATAGGCGTCGCCCACGTGGTCGACCGCGAGGATATCGTACGAGGAGAGCCCATCCACGTGCAGGTAGAAGTCGACTTCGGCTCCTGTGGGTAGACGTCGCCTGCCTCCGAGGGCATCGGCCCCCCAGTAGCGCGCCCCGCGAGGCGAGGCGAACAGATGCACGATCTCCCTTCCCGTGCGATTGGCGAAGGTCACCGGCTCGAGCCGCTCGGGCGCGAGGTCGCCCGCTCCCGCGCTCGAAGGAGCCGGGACGCCCGCGACCGGAGTCGCGTTCGGGACCGGACGCGCGCTCGGGACGGACGGCGCGAGAACCAGCAGCCAGAGCAGCGTCGCGGCCGCCGCCGGCAGCCGACGCGTTGCGGTCCTACTCATCGAGCGCGGTCCCGAGCGCGGTCGCAAGCGACCGGCGCATCTTCTTCGCGTACTCGACGTACCGGGCGGCGGAGGCGGCGAGGTCATCGCGCTCGGAAGCTCGCAGCGGGCGCAGTACCCGGGCGGGAACCCCGGCGACGACCATGCCCGCCGGAACGATCATCCCCGGTGTGACGAGCGCGCCGGCAGCGATCATCGATCCGGGCTCGACGACCGCGCCGTCGAGCACCACCGCCCCGATCCCGATGAGCGTCTCCTCGCCGATCGTGCACCCGTGGAGTTTCACGCTGTGTCCGCAGGTCACGCGATCGCCAATGACCAGCGGATGCGTGTCGTGCGTCACGTGGAGCATCGAGTTGTCCTGGATGTTCGTCTCGTTCCCGATCCGTATCGTGTGTACGTCGCCGCGCACGGTGCAGTTGAACCAGATGCTGCTGTCGTCGCCGATCGTGACGTTGCCGATCACCACCGCCCCCGGCGCGATGAATACGTTGCGCCCGAGCGACGGGAACATGCCCTCGTACGGGTAGACGGTGCCTTCGTGGTGTGATTTCGCTCGCATTGGTATTCCCCGGAACCTCTGTGTTGAACGACGCAAGGCCGCACATGGCCGGCGTGGCAGGTTGGATTAGGTGGAAACTCCGACGCGATCCCACTACCACAGGAGACTTCGGAATTCTGATCGTGGCAAGGGCTCTCGAGCTTGGCGCGAATCTGGCGACCGCAGATCCCACAGGCTCCCGAGCCACTCAAGGCCTGTCTGTGAGATCGTAGCGTTGAGCGTTGCCGGTGACCGTCAGTCGTTGGAGCACCGTACCGTGCCACGATGCGCCACCCGGCCGAGCGGGACGACGCGGGAAGGGATGAAGGAATCGCGCAGTATCCGTCTCGTGAGCGCTGCCCTCCTATTCACGCCCGGTCTCGCAGCGAATCGCTACGACCTTGACGTGCTGGCTGCCGAGACTATGGGTTTACCCCCCGTGGGATCCTCGTGCCACGTCACCCCGGAGGCGGACGGTGCCTCAGAGAGTGTGGCGGTGTCGGGCACCGAGATCCACGTATACATCTCTATGTGCACCTTGGTCAACCCACGGGTACCAACATGGTAACCTTGATGAAACACCTTCTCTCCTGTTGCGAGTGGAGACCGCAACTCTGCCCACGCAATGGTCTTCCCGCGACGGTTCTTGAGTCTGACGACGTTGTCCCGGCATGTCGACTTGCGCTTGTGAACGAGACAGATGGCCAGCTTGAAGACCGACCAATCCTGGGGCAACCCAATCCGGGGCGTCTCCTCGCTCCTGCTGACACCTGTGAGCTTCTGATACGTTCCACTTTTCCAGACAAGATGAAAGTGCTTGGACATACTCACCTCCGTGTGCCGATAGGCACTGTCCTCCTGGACATTGACCGCCTGTTCGACGGGGCCTACGGTGTCTGCGGGCAACGCCAGCACAGTTGAAGCGTAGATCATGGATGTACGCCTGTCAACGGCGAACAACCCGGCTCATCGTCAACCCGGGAGGTAGCGCCCGCAAGCGGAGCCCCTTCGTAGACTGTCACGAACCCTGATGCCGAGTAGTGAAGTGCGAGGGGCTTTTCAGCCGTGATCAGCATTGAACCCTTTCCAGGGAGGATCCGTGCCGATGCGTCCACCCTTCTGTCCGAACAGGAACTGCTCGCTTCACGTCGACCCCGACAGTCGTGAGGCCTCCGGTCTCGCACGCCGCAAATGGTACAAGCGAAACGGCTCGTGCACCGACGCATCGACTCGCGCGCAGCGCGTACCACCTCCAGTCCCTTGTTCGCGGTCAACCCTGAGAAGGAGCATCAGGGTTCGTGACACTCCATGCCACTTGCCGCGACTCCGGTTTCGCGGGCATAATGTCGCCTCATGGAGAAGCTAGAGCTTCTGTCGTCGGTCGATCTGTTCTCCCAGCTCAGTCAGCGCGATCTCGCCGTACTCGCCGGGCATGCGAGCTTCTACGACTTCGCGCCCGGGCAATGCGTGTTCGAGGCCGGGACCGCCGACCGGGAGCTCTTTGTCATCGACGACGGCGAAGTCCGTATCGTGCGGACCGCAGACGACGGGCGGGAGCTCGATCTGGCGAGGTTCGTCGCCGGGGAGAGTTTCGGCGAGCAGGACTTCCTCAGCGAGAGCCCCCGAACCGCGAGCGCCGTCAGCGACCGGCAGAGCCGGATTCTCATATTCCCAACGCGAGGCGCTTCGCTCGAGGCGGTCATGATGGAGCACCCGAAACTCTTCGCGCGGGTGCTCCACCAGTTCCTCGTCATCGTCGCCGGCCGTATTCGTTCGACGAATCAGCTCGTCAGCGAAAACTCGAGCTGGGTTCAGGAGCTGCGCCGGCAGGTCTTTGGCGATAAACTGACCGGACTCTACTCGCGCACCTGGCTCGATGACGAGCTCGGCGGGCTGCTCGCTCGCAGCCGCGGCGAGACCGGAGTTCTCATGATCAAGCCGGACAATTTCAAACTGATCAATGACTCCTACGGCCACGAGGTGGGCGACCAGGCGCTTCGCATCCTTGCGAACCATCTGAAGAGCGTGCTTCGCGACGGCGACGTCGGGGTGCGCTACCGCGGCAACGAGTTTGCCGTGGTGATGCCCGCAGACGATGCCGCGGAGCTCACCGGACGAGCTGAGGAGCTCCGCACACTCATGAAGAAGGCCGATCTGCGGCCGATCACCGGCGGCGCCGAGGTCCCGCTGACGTTCAGCGTGGGGCTTGCCGTCTACCCGCGGCACGCGAGCGACGGCCCGTCGCTCGTTCTGTCGGCGCATGAGGCGGTGTTCGCGGCGCGCGACGACGGCGGCGATCGGGTCATGTGCCCGGCCGCGGGTCCGGAGGGCGCATGATCGCCGCGGACCTGCTTCAGCGAGTCGATGTCCTCTCACAGCTCACCGGCGACGAGCTCGAGATCTTCCAGCGATTCCTCGAGGAGCTGCGCTCGGCGGCGGGGACGGCGGTGT
>SLST01000492.1 GCA_007130265.1 Spirochaetales bacterium | reverse complement strand
CCTATCCGGTGCCCGAAGGACGTACCGACGGGGCAGCCGGGCTCGACCGCGCGCTCGGGCGCATCGCTGAGGAAGCCCAGGAAGCGATTGGCGAAGGGTACGCGCTCATCGTACTTTCCGACCGGGCCGCCGGTCCCGACCGTATACCCATCTCGGCGCTGCTCGCGATCGGCACCGTGCATCATCATCTTGTGAGAATGCATTCGCGCACCCAGATCGGGATCGTCGTCGAGAGCGGCGAGCCGCGCGAGGTGCATCACTTCTGCCTGCTCGTCGGGTACGGGGCCGATGCGATCAACCCCTACCTCGCGCACGAAGCGCTGTGGAAGATGCGCCGAGACGGTGACATAACCTGCGAGATCAGCGAAACCGACGTCATCGAGCGGTACCACCAGGCGATTGCCTACGGGATGCGGAAGGTGTTCGGCAAGATGGGCATCAGCACGCTCGAAAGCTACAAGGCCGCCCAGATTTTCGAGGCGGTGGGCCTCGACGAAGCGGTCGTGGCCCGGAGTTTCGCCGGGACCGCGAGCCGCATCAAGGGAGCCGGGTTTGCGGAGCTCGCGGAGGAGGCGCTGCGCCGGCATCGTCTCGCCTTTCCGCCGCAAGGATCTCCCGATGAGTATCAACTGCTCAACCCCGGCGACTATCAGTGGCGCACCGGCGGCGAAAAACACATGTGGGACCCGGAGAGCATCGCCCTGTTCCAGCAGGCGGCGCGGTTCAACGACGCCCAGGCGTTCTCCGCCTTTGCCGAGATCCAGAATCGGCGCAGCGCCGAACACGCGACGCTTCGGGGACTGCTGCGGTTCAAGCGCGGCCGGCCGGTTCCTCTGGAAGAGGTGGAGCCTGCGGCGAGCATCGTGCGGCGGTTCGCCACCGGCGCGATGAGCTTCGGATCGATCAGCCAGGAGGCACACGAGACGCTTGCCGTTGCGATGAACCGGATCGGCGGCAAGAGCAATACCGGTGAGGGCGGCGAAATGCCCGAACGGTACGCAGCCGGCGCAAACGGCGACTCGAAGCGCAGCGCGATCAAACAGGTCGCCTCCGGACGTTTCGGCGTGACGATCGAGTACCTGACGAACGCGGACGAGCTGCAGATCAAGATGGCGCAGGGCGCCAAGCCGGGCGAGGGGGGCGAGCTTCCTGGGCGGAAGGTCTTCGACGTGATCGCCAAGACTCGTTTCTCGACGCCCGGCGTCGGTCTGATCAGCCCGCCGCCGCATCACGATATCTACTCGATCGAGGATCTCGCACAGCTGATCTTCGACCTGAAGAATGCGAACCCCGCGGCTCGCGTCAGCGTCAAGCTCGTCAGCGAGGTGGGGGTGGGCACGGTGGCCGCCGGGGTCGCGAAGGCACACGCGGATCACATCCTGATATCGGGGCACGACGGAGGAACGGGTGCGAGTCCGCTCACGGGGATCAAGCACGCCGGGCTCCCATGGGAGCTCGGTCTCGCTGAGACGCACCAGACGCTTGTCATGAACGATCTGCGAAGCCGCGTCGTCATCCAGACCGACGGACAGATCAAGACCGGTCGTGACGTGGTGATCGCCGCAATGCTCGGTGCCGAGGAGTGCGGGTTCGCCACGAGCGCGCTCATCGCGGTGGGGTGCATCATGATGCGGAAATGCGAGAAGAACACCTGTCCGGTAGGCGTGGCGACCCAGGACCCTCGGCTGCGGGCGAAGTACACCGGCAGGCCGGAGGATGTGGTTAACTTCATGATGCTTCTCGCGGAGGATGTGCGTCGGAACATGGCCGACCTGGGGTTCAGGACCTACGACGAGATGGTCGGGCGGGTGGATATGCTCGAAAGCGATGATGCGGTCCGGCGGTGGAAGGCGGGTGGCATAGACCTCTCGGCTCTGCTCGCTCCGGCGGTCAAACGGAATCCGGCGAGTCCCGTCATCTGCTGCATCCCTCAGGAGCACGGAATCGATCGGGTGCTCGACCGCAGGCTGATCGAGCTCGCGCAACCTGCGCTCGACCGGGGTGAGCGGGTGAGTGTCGACCTTCCCATACGCAATGTCGATCGGACGACCGGGACGATGCTCAGCCATGAGATCGCGAAACGGTACGGGCTCGAGGGACTGCCCGAAGGAACGATCCACGTCAAGCTCGCCGGGTCCGCCGGTCAGAGCTTCGGGGCATGGCTTGCCGCCGGAGTACGGCTCGAGCTCGAGGGCGACGCGAACGACTACGTCGGCAAGGGCCTGTCCGGCGGAACGATCGTGGCCTATCCGCCGCGCGGGAGTCGTTTCAGAAGTGAAGAGAACATCATCATCGGCAACGTGGCGCTCTACGGCGCGATTCGAGGGTACGGCTTCTTCCGTGGGACCGCCGCCGAGCGTTTCTGCGTGCGGAACTCGGGTGCGCATGTCGTCATCGAGGGTGTCGGTGACCACGGATGCGAGTACATGACGGGGGGGCGTGCGGTGATTCTCGGCCCGACCGGCAGGAACTTCGGCGCTGGTATGAGCGGGGGCATCGCGTACGTGTACGACAGAACCGGGAGATTCCCCGAGCGGATCAACCCCGGGATGATCGAGCTGATGCGCCTCGAGCGCGACGAAGAGATCGCAGAGGTGCGCCGGCTCATCGAGCTGCACCACGAATACACCGGCAGTGCGGTAGCCGCACGAGTGCTTGCAGAGTGGGACGAGCAGATCGGATATTTCTGGCGCGTCATCTCGCCTGCGTACCGACGGATACTCGAGCTTCAGGAGCAGAAGAATATGCGGGAGGAGATCCATGGGTAAGCCGACCGGTTTCATGGAGTATCAGCGCAAGAGCGTTACCGATCGGCCGCCGACGCAGCGGGCGCGAGACTTCCTGGAGTTTCACGAGCGCCTCGATGAGGCCGAACGGGCCGAGCAGGGCGCGCGCTGCATGGACTGCGGGGTTCCGTTCTGTCAGTCGAGCTACGGCTGTCCGGTAGACAACCTCATCCCGGAGTGGAACGACATGGTCTACCGCGGCAAGTGGGAGGATGCGTTCTGGCGGCTGCTGAAGACGAACAACTTTCCGGAGTACACCGGACGGGTGTGTCCCGCGCCGTGCGAGACCGCCTGCGTTCTCGGCATAAACGAGCCGCCGGTCACGATCAAGGACAACGAATGCACGATCATCGACCGGGCCTACGAGTCGGGTCTGATGAGACCGCGCCCCCCGCGGACGAGGACCGGCAAGCGCGTGGCGATCGTCGGAAGCGGCCCCGCCGGTCTCGCCGCGGCGGATCAGCTGAACAAGGCCGGTCATCTGGTCACGGTGTACGAGCGGTCCGACCGCATCGGGGGGTTGCTGATGTACGGCATCCCGAATATGAAGCTCGATAAACGTCTCGTCGAGCGGCGCAACTCCATCATGGCCGCCGAGGGCGTAGATTTCGTCCCCAATACCTGGGTCGGCCGGGACGTCAACCCGAACGCGCTCGTGCGCGACTTCGACGCGGTGCTGCTCGCATGTGGAGCAACCGTGCCACGGGACCTCCCGGTGCCGGGGCGAGAGCTCGCGGGCGTGCATTTCGCGATGCAGTTTCTTCACGCGAACACGAAGATCCTCCTCGATTCCGGTCGAATCGATCTCGCCGGTGCGGACGCCCCCTCCGGGAACGGCGGTGTCATCTCAGCCGCCGGGAAGCAGGTCATCGTGATCGGCGGCGGCGACACCGGCAACGACTGCATCGGAACCTCGGTCCGTCACGGCTGCTCGGGCCTCGTCAACTTCGAGCTGCTGCCGAAGCCGGCGGCCGAGCGCGATGAGCAGTATCCGTGGCCGACTTATCCCAGGCTGTACCGGCAGGATTACGGGCACGAGGAGGTCGACGCATTGTTCGGCGGAGATCCCCGCGAGTACTCGATCATGACGAAGGAGTTTCTCGCAGACGCCGCTGGACACGTGAAGGGCGTACGGACCGTTCGGGTTGCGTGGCACAAGCCGCGTGGCGAGCGGCCCGCCTTCGAGGAGGTGCCCGGCTCCGAAGAGGAGTGGTCGGCCGATCTCGTACTGCTCGCGCTCGGTTTTCTCGGTCCCGAGCAGGAGATACTCGATATGATGGATGTAGAACGGGATCCACGGACCAACGTCGCGGCGGAGTACGGGCGGTTCGCCACGAACAAGGAGAAGGTCTTCGCTGCCGGCGACGCCCGCCGCGGCCAGAGTCTCGTCGTCTGGGCGATCAAGGAGGGACGAGGAGCGGCCTCGCAGATCGACCGCTACCTGATGGGCGATCGTGCGCGGCTGCCGGTCGGCGTCTGATCTTGACGTTCGTGGCGAATCTAGGTTACTTATAGCGCTACCTCCGGCTTATCAAGGACGAATTATGTACGCAATGGTGGAAATCAAGGGCGGCCAGTACCGCGCGGAAAAGGGCGACTTGCTCACCGTGCAGCGGGTGCCTTCGGAACAGGGCGATGTCGTGGAGTTCGACACGGTACTGCTCCTCCGTGACGACGCGAAGATCGTGGTGGGTGAACCGTACGTTGCCGGAGCCAGGGTCAAGGCCGTGGTGCAGGAACAGCTCCGGGGCGACAAGGTGATCGTGCACAAGTACAAGCGACGCAAGCGGTACCGGCGCACGCAGGGGCACCGGCAACACTACACCGTGCTTCGCGTCGAGGAGATCACGAGTTCGTGATCATCGTGCGCGTCCGGCTTGACCGAAACGGATGCCTTGCATCCGTTTCGGTGTCCGGACATGCGTCGGGGGATCAGGGCGGCCCCGCCGGAAACATCGTGTGTGCCGCAGTCACCGGACTCGTCCGGTCATGTGCCGACGCGATCGGCCAACGAACGGCGATTGCCGCGACGGGTGCGGCACCGCACCCGGGTGAGTTGCGGCTTGACATCGTCTCGAGGGAAGACGGTGAGGAATGGTTGCGTGGCGTCACGGACGTCATGCTCTGTGGGGTTCGTCGGATGTCCGGCGACAACCCCGGTGAAGTAAAGCTAATCGTGAAGAAGACAGGAGTGCATCATGGCGCATAAGAAGGGCGGTGGCAGCAGTAAGAACGGTCGCGATTCGAACGCGCAACGACTCGGCGTGAAGCGATTCGGTGGTGAGCGGGTGAGTGCCGGCTCGATTCTCGTCCGCCAGCGGGGCACGCGGTTTCATCCCGGTCTCAACGTCGGGATCGGGAAGGATGATACGCTGTTCGCCAAGATCGACGGAACCGTGATGTTTGCCGACAGGAAAGGCCGCAAGATCATCTCCGTTGATCCCGTGGTGAACTGATCCCCGAAGTGCATTGCAGAGTTTCGTAGACGAGGTAGGAGTTCAGGTCTCTTCGGGAGCCGGTGGCGCCGGGTGCGTGTCGTTTCGCCGTGAGAAGTATGTCCCGAAAGGGGGACCTGACGGGGGCGACGGCGGTCGTGGAGGAGACGTCGTCGTTCGGGTGCGTAGTGACCTGCGCACGCTTCTTCACCTGACCCGCGGTCGCGTTATCCGAGCCGAACGGGGCCAGCCGGGCAGCGGACGCAACCGCCACGGGCGCGACGGACGCGACGCGGTCGTGGAGGTGCCTCCGGGAACCGCGATCTTCGACGCGACTACCGGAGAGATTGTGAAGGACCTCACGGTGGACGGCGAGCAGCACGTCCTGCTTACCGGCGGTCGCGGCGGAAAGGGGAACTCGCATTTCGCCACCTCGCGCAATCAGACGCCGCGTTTCGCGCAGGACGGAGAGCCGGGAGAGGAACGAGCCCTGCGGATTGAGCTCCGGCTGATTGCCGACATCGGTCTGGTGGGCAGCCCCAATGCGGGGAAGTCTACGCTGCTCGGTCGGCTGACTGCCGCCAGCCCCAAGATAGGCGCGTACCCCTTCACGACGAAGATCCCCAACCTCGGCGTCATGCAGCTCGGTAGCCGGCAGCTCGTTCTCGCCGACATACCCGGGCTGATTGAAGGCGCTTCAGAGGGCGCCGGGATGGGAGTTCGCTTTCTCAAACACGTCGCGCGGACACGCACGCTCGCGTATATCGTCGACCTCCAGGATGAGCACCCGGATACCACGCTTTCGATGCTCGAACACGAGCTCGCCGCCTACGATGCGCGACTGACGGAGCGACCACGAGTGGTCGTCGGCAACAAGCTCGATCTCGAAGGCAGCGTTCAGCGCCTCGAGGACCTCGCACGCGCCCTGCCTCACGACCGTGTCATCGGTGTAAGCGCCCTGACCGGCGAGGGCATGCGCGAGCTCGCCGGCATCTTTCTCGCAGTCGGTGACGAGTCATGAGGACTGCGGTTTTCGGCGGAACGTTCGACCCGGTGCATATCGGGCATCTGATGATGGCCGACGAGGTGTTGCATCGGCTCTCGTACGAGCAAATTCGCTTCGTGCCGGCTCGCATCGCGCCGCACAAGGCGGACGATCCCGGCGCCGGTCCCGAGGACCGACTGGCGATGCTGCGGATCGTATCAGCCGATCGCGAAGAGTTCGTGGTCGATCCGTACGAGATCGATCGCGACGAGGTATCGTTCACGATCCATACACTTCGCTACCTTCTCAGCCGCGGCGAGATTGACGGACGTCCCGGTCTGATCATCGGACAGGATCTCGTGGACGGTTTTGACCGGTGGCGCGAGGCCGACGAGATCGAACGGCTTGCGGATCTGATACTGGTTCGCCGGCCTGGAAGCGATGATGTCCGCTTTCAACGGCGGCACGCGCTCGTGGAGAACGTGATGCTTCCGGTCTCGGCAACCGGGATCCGCGAGCGCGTGCAAAACGGATTGCCGTACCGCTATCTTGTAACTGAGGGAGTCTACGACTACATTCGCCGAAAGGGCCTGTATCAGGTTCCCTCGACGTCGATGTGAGCGGCGAGCAGGTACTGGATGAGCAGGAGTGGTATCGACAGAGGAGTGGTACTCGTGGTCGCGATGGTCGTCGTTCTCGCGGCAACCGGCGTTTCGGTGGCGCTCGCGGTGCGATCCGACGAGATCACGGACCTCGTGGCAGACGGCGGTCAGCTCGCGATGGTGCTCTCGGTCGAGCTCGAGGACGGGAGTCTCGTCACGCATGTGCTTTTCTACCAGTTCTCCACCGACCGTGGGGCGCTGTTCCACGTGCCGTCGGAGACCGGCGTGGTGGTGCGCGCACTCAACCGCGTGGACTCGATAGACACCTCCTTTCAAGCGGAGGGCATGGACGCCTACGCACAGCAGATAGCCGAACTATTTGGTACTTCTGTGCCGTTCTTCATCCATATGGATGAGGAAGGGCTCGAGGCGCTCGTCGATCTGCTCGGCGGGTTGCCGGTGTTTGTGACCGATCTTCCCGACGAAGGGCCTGAAGCGGTCCGTATCCCGGCCGGTGACGTGACTCTCGACGGAGCGAAGGCGCTCGAGTACCTGCGCTACGAAGGTGAGGGAGAGCGCGATCGCGACCGGATTGTCCGTCGCGGGAAGCTCATCGCGTCGTTCGTCGAACAACTCGGTGAGCAGGCGGACACGCTCTCCGGGCGCGACGCATCGCGCGTTGCGTACGGCAGGATGACGACGAATCTGACCCGGCCCGGCTTCGTCTCGCTTATGCGGGAGCTACGGGATCTCGAGAAAGAGCGGATGATCACGAGGCAGATCGAAGGGGCGCTGCGGCGGGTGGGAACCGGTGACGGGGAGAAACTCCTGCTCTTCCCGCACCAGGAGGGCAGATGGTTGCGCGAATCGGTGCGACAGATCGTCGACAATCTCGCCGCCGCTCAGACGATGCAGGATGAGAACATCGTCATCAGAGTGGAGGTGCTCAACGGTACTGAGATCGTCGGGCTGGCGGGGAGGACCGCCGAGCTCCTGCGGAGTTACGGCTTTGACGTCATCTCCGTCGGGAATGCAGCGGGCAGCGACGTAGAGCGTACACGCGTGATCGATCGCACGGGCAGCGGGATGTATGCTCGTCGGACTGCCGACGTGATCCGCGCCTCGCGCGTCGATAGCGAGGTCGATCCGCAGGCGGTGGTGGACGTCACGGTCATTTTGGGAAGGGATTTTGATGGGCGATATGTCAGATAGGCACCGTGAGGCGGTGATGCGGGTCGCGGCACTGCTCGATGACGCACAGGCGCGAGAAACCATCGCGCTCGATGTACGGGCGAGTTGCGGTTTTGCCGACTATTTCGTGATTGCGACGGTGAACTCTCAGGGGCATCTGCGTGGCCTGATCGTCCAGCTCGACGAGCTCTTTGACGAGCTCGGAACCGCGCCGCTGCGTCCGAGACGTCGCGACTCGGACATAGGTTGGGTCCTGATCGACCTCGGTTTCGCGGTCATCCACCTGATGACCGAAGAGATGCGTGCGTTCTACGAGCTCGAACGACTCTGGTTCGCGGCGGACGAGATCTACTCCTCGGCGTCGTAGTCGTCCGGGTCTTCGATGTCCTCGTCGAAGTCGTCATACTCCATGTCGTCGTCAACCGGTTCGTCGCCCCAGTCGTCGTACTCTTCGGACGTGTCGTCGTAGAAAGGCTCGTCATCGTCATCGTCATCGTCGGGTTCCTGCCAGTCTCCCATACAAGCTCCTCCGGTGATTCGCGGCATCAATCGGCCCTGACCGGCCCTCGGCGAATTGACATCAGGGCTCTCTGACGTATAATAACCCGTTGCAGCGGCTTGGTCTTTCTTTCTCTGCTGAGCCTTGAAGGAGCGCGCCATGGAGATCACAGACGTTCGAGTCCGGAGGGTAGACACGCAAGGCAAACTGCGAGCGTATGTCACGGTGACATTCGACCATTGCTTCGTCGTCCACAACGTCAAGGTGATCGAAGGCAGCGATCGGCTGTTCATCGCGATGCCAAGTCGCAAGACCCGCAACGGCGAGTTCAAGGATGTTGCGCATCCCATATCGTCCGAGTTCCGCAACGAGCTGCAGGAACGCATCGTCGCAGCCTACGAGGCGGACGCGGCGGAGCAACCTGCCGATCAACTGTCATGGCAGGAACCGCGGAATATCGGTCAACCTACGCGCGATGGTACGTAGTCCCATCACGACTTGTTTGAGGGGCTATTCGACCGCGCGCTGATTTAGTAGCTTACCCGATCAGGAGTCAGCAATGGAGCAGAAGACGCTGAGCGCAGACGCACGGAGCGATCTCAAGACTGCGGCAACCCGCCGTCTGCGACGGACCGGCAAGATTCCGGCAATCATCTATGGACACCGTGATCCGGTTCCGGTCGCCATCGACGAGCTTGATTTCATCCGCAAGTTCAAGATCCTCTCGGAGAGCCAGATCATCCGCATCACCGTGGACGGCGAACCGTACGACTGTCTGATCAAGGACTATCAGGAAGACATTCTCACCGGCGACGTGAAGCACATAGACTTCTTCGAGATAGAGGCCGGTAAGGTACTGCGCGCCAACATCTCGATCCATCTCACCGGCTCGGCCGTCGGCGTCCGCGAGGGCGGTATCCTCGAGCAGCCGCTACACGAGATCGAGGTCGAATGTCTGCCCCAGGACCTCCCTGAGCCTTTTGAGGTTGATGTCTCGGGTCTCGCGATCGGTGACTCGGTCCACGTAGAGCAGTTGGCCGCGCCGGAGGGCGTGAAGATTCTGACGCACGAAGAACAGGTAATCGCTCTCGTCGCAGCAGCGCGCCTCGAGGTCGAGGAGCCGACCGAGGAAGAGGAGCTCGAAGAAGGCGAGATCGAGGCAGAGACGGACGAGGAGCGCGACGAGGCCGGTGCGGAGGAGTAAGCCAGCTGCGACTCATTGTTGGCCTCGGCAACCCCGGTGCTCAGTTCGAACGAACGCGCCACAACGTCGGAGCAGATACCGTGCGCAGGCTCGTTTTGCGCCGGAATCTGACGCTGCATAAGCCTTTTTTGCGTTCGTATCTGTGGACAGGACGAGGCGAGTGCGTCGCGGCGATTCCGCTGACGTACATGAACCGTTCCGGGTCGGTCATCCCGTCGCTGGTACGAGCGGCTCGCGCCGGAATCGGTGATCTCGTTGTTGTCTGCGACAATATGGATCTGCCGCCGGGAACCGTCCGGCTGAAACGCCGCGGATCGTCTCGCTCGCATAACGGGCTCGCGTCGATCGTCGACGCGCTCGGTTCCGGCGATTTCATCAGGATATACGTCGGAATCGGCCGCCCGGTCGACGCTTCCCGGGTGGTTGAACACGTCCTGGCCATCCCCCCGGAGTCACAGCGTTCACTCTACGAAAAGGCCTTCGAAGTTGCAGCGGACGCGGCGAATGCGCTCCTTGATCATGACGTCGGTACGGTCATGAACATGCTTGCCGATCGGAAATGACCCTCGAGCAGAGAACCAGGGCGTGGCTCGACCGTCGCGCGACCGGCCGCATCGTCGTTGCCGTGTCCGGAGGAGCAGACAGTAGCGCCCTGTTGGTAGCACTCGTCGGGGGGCTTTCACAGCGCGGCGAGCGACCGGCAGAGGTTCTCTGCGCGGCGCACTTCAACCACCGACTGCGAGACGAACCCGAGCACGAGCACGATTTCGAGCACGTTCGCGCGCTGGCCGAGCAACTCGGGGTCTCGCTCCTGGTCGGGAGTGCCGATGCGGGTGAGATTCGTCGATCAGCACGCAGTCTCGGCGGTGTCGAGGCCGCAGCGAGATGTCGACGCTATGCGTTTCTCACAGACGCCGCGGGTGCCGTGGGCGCGCGTTACGTCTGTACGGGCCACAATCTCGACGATCAGAGCGAGACAATCCTCATGCGACTCCTTGCCGGGGTCGAGGGAGTGCTGCTCTCCGGGATGCCCGAGCGCCGTCGGCTTGACGCCGGATGCGAGTTGTGTCGGCCGCTGTTGGGAGTCCCACGGTCGCGGATCGACGCTTTTCTCGACGCAAACGGCGTGGGACGAGCGACTGACCCCTCCAATGCGAGCACCGCCCACCGGAGAAACCTGGTGCGTCATGAGAT
>SLST01000598.1 GCA_007130265.1 Spirochaetales bacterium | reverse complement strand
TCGCGACCCTCAAGCTCACGAGCATCGTTTTCATGATCGGCGCACCACGGGTCGGCGCCCTGGGCCGGCGCTCTGGCATCAGTACAACCCCACCGCCGACGCCTTGAAGGTGACCCAGACCGTCGCGCCCGGTGCGAGGCCGAGTTCCCCGACCGAGCGGTGGGTCACGAAGGAGGAAAGCCGGCACCGGGCGGCGACATCGAGATCGACGCGTTCGAGCCCGTCGCGCACCGGCTCGAGCGCGCGCACGGTGGCGGGAAAGCGGTTCTGCGCGCTCGTCGCGACCGGCTCGGCCGAGAGGAGGATGTCGTCCATCGGTACGACCGCGCGCGTGAAGTCGCCGCGGGCCGCCGGACAGAAGATCCGGGGGCCCTCGTCCACCTGGAAGCGGCCGATCCCTTCTTCGGCGGTATCGAGTCGGCCCGGAAGCACATTCACGCTCGCCGGCTCAAGGCGACCGCCCTGCATGGGTACGAGCGAGTCGGCGAGGCGGTAGGCGGTAGCGGTGTGGTGCGTGGTCAGGACGACGGCCGCGCCGGCTGAGGCGACGCTGCGCAGAAGCTCCTCCACCAGGGGCACCGACGCGGGATCGATGTTCGCCGTCGGCTCGTCGAGGAGCAGAAGCTCGGGGTCGAGGACGAGCGCACGGGCGATCGCCGCACGCTGCTTCTCTCCGCCTGAGAGCGCGGGCGCCCACCTGCGCTCGAGCTGTGCCAGGCCCACCCGGTCGAGCGCCGTAGCCGTTCGGCGGCGGATCTCCTCTCGCGGAAGGTGGCGGATGCGAAGCGGCCAGGCGACGTTTGCGAAGAGGCTCGCCGCGAAGAGACAGGGACGCTGGTGGACAAGGATGGGGCGCGCGCCGGTCTCCACGGACCCGCTGCGCGGAACGAGCAGTCCGGCGCTCAGCTTCAGGAGGGTCGTCTTGCCGCACCCGTTCTCGCCGGTGAGTACGACGATCTCTCCGGAGCGCACCTCGAGTCGGTCCACAGCCAGAAGGGGCTCGCCGGTGTTCCCGGGATGCCCGGCGCGCCCGGAATAGCTGAACCGCAGATCGCGAACCCGAAGGAGCGGGTTCACCGGCTTCGCTCCCGGGTGCGGTAGCGCAGGAGGTAGTTCAGCACGAAGGTGAGCCCAAAGGCGACGACGAGGAGCACGATGCCGAGCGCGAAGGAGAGCGCGAACTCGCCCTTCTGCGTCTCGAGCGCGATCGCCGTGGTGATCGTACGGGTATACCACCGGATATTGCCACCGAGCATCATCGCGATGCCCACCTCTCCTATGACCCGGCCGAAGGCGGTGAGTACCGCCGTCGCCACGGCGATCCGCCCCTCGATCACGATCTTCACCGTCGCCTGCATCCGGGAGGCCCCGAGCGTGGAGAGCGTCTCCGGGAGCTCTTCGTCCATCGTACTCAGACCCCCGTAGACGAGCGAGATCACGATGGGAAGCGCGAGCACCGCCTGGCCGATGATCACCGCGGCCGGGGTGAAGAGCAACCCGAAGTCGCCGAGCGGCCCGGAGCGCGAGAGCAGCGAGAAGACCACGAGACCGACGACCACCGTGGGCAATCCCATCAGGGTCTGGACCGCGGAGACGAGGCCGCGCTTCGCGGCGAAGTCGTTGAACGCGAGCAGAATGCCCGGCGGTATCCCGATCGCCGACGCGATGAACGTGGAGAAAAGCGCGAAGCGCAGTGAGTTGAACACGATGGAGATGAGCTCGCGGTCCCATCCTGCGAGAAGCCCGAGCGCCTCTGCCGCAGACGTTGCGTCCGATTCCATCGCACGCCTACTCGTCGGTCGTAAAGAAGAGCTGCTGTCCGTCGATCCGGTACTTCGAGATCAGCTCCCGTCCCTGCGGCGAGGTGAGATACTCCACGAGCCCGTCCGCGGCGTCGGCGAGCACGTGCGGATGGCGCCGCGGATCCACGACGATGATGCTGTACTCGTTCATGAGCAGCGGGTCTCCCTCGTAGAGGATGGCGAGCTCGACTCCGCGACGGTAGGAGAGAAAGGTGCCGCGGTCGGCGAGCGTGTACGCGCGGCCCTCGTCCGCGAGGGTGATGACCGCTCCCATCCCCTGCCCGACTTCGCGGTACCAGTCCCCGTCACCGTCGGCATCCGCGCTGGCCCAGATCTCGAGCTCTCGCTCGTGCGTTCCGGACCGGTCGCCCCGGGAGACGAACGGCGCTTGAGTGCGCGCGATCCGGGAGAAGGCGTCGATTGCGTCGAACGCGCGAGCGACCCCTGCCGGATCATCCGGCGGCCCGAGCACGACGAAGTCGTTCCACATGAACGGCACCCGCTCGACCCCGTACCCGAGGTCGACGAACTCCTCCTCCAGCCGCGGCGCATGGACCATGAGCACGTCGGCATCGCCCGCGCGGCCGATCCGGAGCGCCTGACCGGTTCCCACGGCGATCACGTCCACCACAACACCCTGCCGTTCCTCGAAGGGGGGCAGAAGCACCTCGAGCAGTCCGCTGTTCTCCGTGCTCGTCGTCGTAGCGAGGACGAGTCGCGGCCGCGCCGCCCGTTCGATGTCTCCGGATGCGGAGGCGACGGGGGGCGAGAACGTCAGAATCGCGAGGAGTGAAAACAGCAGAGAGGGCACGCGCATCAGGCGAAGGGTAACGCTCGACCGCCTTCTTTACAAGCCGCCCGGCCGCGGTGCTATACTCGCGGGCAAGAGCTCCGCCGTGAAGCCGCACACAAGATACACACCGAAGGAAGCACTCGCGCTTATTCTCAATGGAGTCGATCC
>SLST01000066.1 GCA_007130265.1 Spirochaetales bacterium | reverse complement strand
GCACGGTCGCTGCAGCACGGTCGCTGCAGCACGGTCGCTGCAGCACGGTCGCTCGGGTGTCAGGCCGAAGGCCGCGAGGCGCTTGGTTCACAGGCAGAATCCCGGTACTATCCCCGCATGAGAAGGGGAGAGTCTTAGCGATGCGCGCAGTCTTCCAGGTGCTCGAGCTCGTCGGTGGCCTTGGGGTCTTCCTGATAGGCATGCGCTGGATGAGCGACGGCATCCAGCGGCGTGCCGGACACCGGCTGCGCGGGATCCTCCACACGATGACCGAAAACCGCGTTGCCGGAGTGCTTACCGGGATCGGGGTGACGGTGCTGCTGCAGACCTCGTCGGGTTCGACGGTGCTGCTGGTGAGCCTCGTCAACGCGGGGCTCGTGACGCTGAAGCAATCGATCGGCGTCATCATGGGGGCGAATACCGGGACGACCTTCACCGCGTGGATGATCTCCATCGTGGGGTTCCAGTTCCGGATCACCGACATTGCACTCCCGGCGATCGCGATTGCCCTGCCGCTGCACTTCTCGAAGAGCCAGAAGCTGCGCGAGTACGCCGATATCCTGATCGGCTTCGGCCTGCTCTTCATGGGGCTCGATTTCATGAAGGAGGCGGTCCCGGACATCAGCTCCAATCCGGAAGCGCTCGCCTTCCTGCGCAACTGGTCCGATTACGGCTTCGGGTCGGTATTGATCTTCATCCTTGTCGGCACGCTGCTCACGATCATTGTCCAGTCGTCGTCGGCCGCGGTGACGATTACGATCACGATGGCGTTTCGAGGCTGGATAGACTTTCCCGTTGCCGCGGCGATCGTGCTCGGCGAAAACATCGGCACCACGATCACCGCCTTTCTCGCCTCGCTACCCATGGGAACGAACGCGCGGCGCGCGGCGCGGGCGCACATGCTCTTCAACCTCTTCGGCGTGCTGTGGATGCTCAGCGTTTTCTATCCCTTCATCCGCTTCATCGACTGGTTGATGCCCGGCTCGGTCGACGATCCGCAGAATATTCCCCTGCACCTTTCGCTCTTTCATACCATGTTCAACGTCGCGAACACGATCGTACTGCTTCCCTTCGTCTCCGTCCTGCAGCGGATCGTCGTGGCGCTCGTGCCCGACCGGAGGCAGGTGGCGACCACCGGCGCGTACCGGCTCGTGCTGGTTCCTCCACGGGTACCGGATGCGCTCGACTCGAATCTCGTAACGATACGCAGCGAGCTTTCGAGGATGTCCTCCCGCGCGGTCGAGATGCTCGAGGCGGTGATGGAAGCTTCGCGCGATCCCGGGCTGATGGAGAGCGTCCGCGGCAGGCTCGAGGCGAGCGAGCAGTACGTCGACGACATGCAGGAGGCGATCACCGGCTTTCTGACGGAGTCGATGCGCGAGTCGATCAGCGACGCCCAGGCTCGTTCGATCGCCGCGGCGCAGCGCATCGCCCACGAGCTCGAAGGGATATCCGACGCGTGCTTCAGCATCGGGATCCTCCTTGACCGCCTGCATCGCAAGGGTCGCCGTTTGCATGCCGACGCCGATACCGAGATCCTCTCCTATACCGAGCAGGTCATGGAGTTCCTGAGGTACAACGGGAACGTCCTGGAGCGAAAGATCGCCAGCCCGGATCTCAACGCCGCCGAGATGATGGAGGAGGGCATCGACAAGGTGCGCAAACGACTGCGCAAGCGGTCGCGCAAGTCAATCCAACGCGATTCGGATACCGACGTCAAGGGTGAGCTGATCTTCATCGACATCGTGCGTCACCTCGAGCACATCGGCGATCACAGTCTGAACGTCGCCGAAGCGGTGATCGAGCTTGCGTGACGTCGCCGCGCTCGACGCGGCACTGCGGCGCTACGCCGCCGAACACCCGGACGAACAGGCGACCGTGGGCCGGTTCCTCGAGTTGCTCGCGCAGGGGGCAAGCGCCTTTCACCGCGACCACCTGCCCGGCCACTTCACCGCGTCGGCGCTCGTCCTCGACCGGGACCTCACGCGGGTGCTGCTCACCCACCACCGCAAGCTCAACATCTGGATTCAGCTTGGCGGCCACGCGGACGGCGACCTTGATCTCCCTCGCGCCGCGCAACGCGAGGCGGTCGAGGAATCCGGGCTCGCCGACGTCGTCCTGGCCGGTCCTTCTATCGTCGACGTTGACATCCATCGCATACCGCCGCACGGACGCGAGCCGGGCCACGACCATTACGACGTCCGTTACGCGTTCCTCGCCGACCCCGGTGAACGACTCGTCGTCAGCGACGAGTCGCACGACCTCGCCTGGGTTCCCGTCGAACGTCTCGGCGAGTACAGTCGCGAAGTATCGCTCCACCGAGCCGTGAGGAAGGCCCTGCGCATCGCGCCCACGGCGGTGACGGTGGGCAACCCGTGATTCCTTGATGCAGCGGTAGTATACTCAGTCCTGATCATATGGGAGGAAATTATGCGCAGATCGATACTGGTTCTTCTCCTGGTTGTACTGGCCGTCGCGACGCCGCTCGCCGCCGACGACGGTGACACTCACCTCGTGAGCGTGGGAATCAACCCGCTCGGATGGGTCTGGGGCTCGTACAAGATCGACGTCGGGGTTCCACTCGGCGGTCTGCTCGAGATTGGCGGGCAGCTCAACTACCTCAACTTCAGACAGTTTGTCGGGCTCTTCGGGGTGGACACGGAGGGCGAGGCGGTGCCGAGGTTTCTCACCGTAGGGCCGGTGCTTCGGGTCTTCCCCGCGCAGAACGCGCACGGCTTTTTCATTGGCGCGCGGATGATGTACCTGCAGATCAGCGTGCCGGAGGCCAACGAGTCGGTGAATGACATGACCGCGGGCGTCGACGTCGGATGGCGGTTCAAGTGGGACCTCGACGGACCGGTCGGCCTCTTCTTCCAGACGCACATAGGCGTCCAGCGGTGGATTTTCGGCGGCGAGGTCGGCGATACCATCGGTCGCGCCATCCCGATCCTGCCCACCTCGGGCATGCACTTCGGAGTCCATTTCTAGCGCCGCGGCCACCCGGCGCCCCGATTGCCGCGCCCTCGGCCTTCGCGTACACTCGGGTATGCACGTGTCGAATGAGATCCGCCGGATCACGGTAGAGGACATACGCTTCCCCTACGCCTCGCTTGCAGCCGGGTCGGACGCAAACAATCCCGATCCCGACTACTCGAACCCGTACGTGACCGTCGTCACCGACGAGGGGGAGGGAGTCGGGATCGGGTTCACGCTCGGTCGCGGTAACGAGATGGTGTGCGCGGCCGTCAACGAGCTCGCTCCCACGCTGATCGGCCGGCGCGTCGACGACATCGTCGACGGCTTCGCAGGCGTCTGGCGAGAGCTCGCCAACCCGCTGCAGTCACGATGGATCGCGCCGGGAGGCGGCCCGTACCACATGGCCGCCGGAGCGATCACGAACGCGATCTTCGACCTCTGGGCGAAGCAACGCGGGCGTCCGCTCTGGAAGGCGCTCGCCGCGCTCACCCCGGAGCAGATCACCGCGATGCTCGACTTCCGCTACGTCGACCATCTCCTCTCGCGCGAAGAGGCGCTCGAGATCCTGCGCGATCGGGTCGAAGGGCGCGCACAGCGTATTGGTGAGCTCGAGTCGCAGGGGCTGCCGTGCTACCACACGACGTGGATCGGTTCGGGTACCGGGGAGCTGCTCGACCAGATCGAGGAGGTCCGCGCGCGCCGCGGCATCACGACGTTCAAGGTCAAGGTGGGGCGCGAGCTCACCCACGACCGCGAACGCCTCGGCGCGATCAGGCGCAGGTTCGGCGGCGACCTGGTGCTTTTCACCGACGCGAACCAGGTGTGGACCGTTCGCGAGGCGATCGAGTGGATGCGCGCGCTCGAGGAGTACGGCATAGGGTGGATCGAGGAGCCCACGGCGCCCGACCAGGTCGATGGACATCGCCGGATCCGCGAAGGCCTCGCGCGGACCGGGATCGAGGTCGTTACCGGTGAGAACTGCCCCAACTCGCACCTCGCCGCCCAGTTCATTGCCGGGGGCGCGGTCGACCGGTTCCAGATCGACGCGTGCCGCGTGATGGGACCACCGGAGAACATCCTCATCATGCTCGTCGCGGCGAAGCACGGCGTGCCGATCTGCCCACACGCCGGGGGAAGCGGCCTCGACGAACTCGTTCCTCACCTCGCTGCGTTCAACTACGTCTGCGTGGCGCCAAGCTCCGAGCGGGTGATCGTCGAGCAGGTCGGGTTCTGCGCCGACTTCTTCTCGTCGCCGGCGGTCGTCCGTGACGGGCGGGTTGCCGCGCCGAGCGAACCTGGGTATCTCGTCGGCATGAAACCGGAAGCCGCGGCCGGGTACCGCTTCCCCGACGGTTCGGAATGGGAGCCCGGCGAGACCATCCACCTGCATGAGTCGTGACGGACGCTTCGAACTCTACTACCACCACGGCTGGGCGTACCTCTCCGTGTACCCGCCGCGAGAAGGCGGGCGACCGGTCTATCACGAAGACGTGACCAACCGCATGCGCATCCTCGGGTGTCCGCACGTCTCGGCGCGCCTCGTTCGCGAGGTGGTCGAACGCGCCGACGGACAGCCGTTCCGGCTCGTGGAATGGCCCGGCGGCGAACGGCTTGCCTCGGCCATCTCCGTCACCGTGGCCGAAGACGGCATGCTCGCGACCGTGACCGTGTCGCGACCGCTGAAAGGCGCCGCGGCGCCCACGACCGAGGACGTGCTCGAGGCGCTGCGGCAGGCAGGCGTCGTGTACGGCGTCAACCGTGATTCGATCGTCGGGCTCCTTGCCGACGCCCGGTACGACGAGCAGATCGAGGTGGCCGTCGGTGATCCTCCGGTGCACGCGCAGTCGGCGACGATCGTCTACCATTTCGATCCTCACCGCGGCAAGCCCTACCTCGTGATGGAGTTTGACCGGATCAACCTCCGCGAGCTCAGCTTCGTGGAGAATGTCGATGAGGGCGATCTTCTCGCCGAACTCGAACCGCCGGTCGTCGCGAAGGACGGACGAAGCGTCGGCGGGAAGCTCGTGCCCGCGCGCCGCGAGACCGAAGAAGTCTCCCTCCTCGCCGGATCGAACACCGAACTTCGCGGAGACGGGACCGCGCTCATCGCTGCCGCCGACGGCAACGTGCGGCTCGTGAAGGGAACGGTGCTCGTCGAGCCGCTCGTGACCGTCGAGCGGGTCGATTACTCGACCGGGAACATCCGGTTCGACGGCTCGGTCGTGGTTGAGAAGGACGTGGCCGACGGATTCGTCGTGGACGCCGGGGGCGACATCCAGGTTGGGCGGGGCGTCGGCCGGGCGACGCTGAAGGCCGGCGGCAACGTGCTGCTCAAAGCGGGGATCAACGGCGGTGGGGCCGGGCGGATCGAGTGCGAAGGCGATCTCTTCGCGAAGTTCGTCGAGAGTTCTACCGTTGTGTGTCACGGAAACGTCTTCGCCGAAGAGGCGGTCATGCACAGTCACGTGATCACGTGGAAGCACTGCGTGCTCAACGGGCGGCGCTCGGAGATCATCGCTTCAACGATTGTCGTCGCGGGCTCGCTCTGGTGCAAGAAGCTCGGCTCGGTTGCCGAGGCGCCCGCCCGCGTCTCGATCGGTGTCGACCCAGAGCTCCTCGACGCATTTCGTGAGACCCGGCACGAGCTCGAATCGACCGAGACGCGGATCGGCGAGCTCGAGCGACAGGTCGATCAGCTAGACCGCGCGATTACCGACGGTCGGCATGAGCAGAAGGTGTTCGACCTGCGCGACCGTCTTGCCGGCGAGTTGGCCGAGGCGCGCATCCGGATGCCGGGGTTGCGTCACCGGCTGCACGAGTACCGTGAGAGTCTCGAGGCGTCCCGGGAGAGCCGGCTCGTCGTAGAAGACACGATCTTCCACGGCGCGGTTATCCTGTTTGGTGCGAGTGAGTATCATCCGCCGGAGAAGGGTGCTCGCCGGACGGTGCTGCGCCACGGCGTGGAAGGGATTCTCGAGGAAGGGTTCAACCCTGCCGACAGGCCAAAGCTCGCATTCGCGACCACGTGACGGCGCGTAGCGCTAGGCAAGCGATCCGAGCCGTTCGAGCCACTGTTCGCGGTCGAACCCGAAGATGAACTCGCCGTCGATCTCGAGTACCGGGTAGGGCACCCGCTCGCCGTAGCGCTGCCGGAACTCCTGCAGCACCGGACGCCGGACCTCCGCGTCGAGCGTGTCGAGGTAGACCATCTCGAACGGAATCCTCTGTTCTTCGAGCAGATCTCGTCCCTCCTTGCAGTGCTCGCACGATGCAAGACCGTAGAGGTAGATCGGCGGTACCTCCGGGCGGTCGGGAACTTGCTTGGACTTCGCGTACGGCAGGGTCTCAAACATGACAACTCCTGTTAGTATCGTCCAATATAGTGCCCTGCGGCCGCGCCGTCCAACCGCCGCCGCGTAGCTCAGCCGCGCCTGCTGCGCTCGCCCTCGTGCGCTCGCCTTGACCCGCCGCCGTCCGACGCGTATAACTATGCGAGCCTGGCGGCTCAACCCATGAAAGGACATACGTTCCATCCCGCAGCTCCGTCCCATCGCACCGATCGCAGCGCGAGACAACTCGGCCTCGCGGTTCTGATCCTGCTCTTCACCATCTCCGCAGGGACCGCCGGATTCGTCTTCATAGAGGGTTGGTCGGCCGGAGACGCCTTCTACATGACGATCATCTCGCTCACGACAACCGGATTTCAGGAGGTGAGACCACTCTCGTCCGCCGGGCGGGCGCTCACCATCTTCGTAATCGTGGCGGGACTCGCCTCACTCGCCTACGTGGGCGGTCGCGTGCTTCAGCTTGCCCTGGAGCTCTATCTCACCCGGAGGAGACGTATGGAACGACAGATACAACGTCTTCGAGATCACGTCATCCTGTGCGGATTCGGCCGGATGGGCCGGCACATCGCGAACGATCTCGCTGAAGCGGGAGTGCCCTTCGTGGTGATCGAGTCCGACCCGCAGATGGATGCGATGCTCGAGGATTCCGGCTATCTTCACCTCATCGGCGACGCGAGCTCGGACGACGTGCTCAAGACCGCCGGCGTGGAGCGCGCGAAGGGACTCATTGCCGTCGTCTCGAGCGACGCGGAGAACGTCTACACCACACTCACTGCGAAGTCGATCAAGCCAGGGATCACCGTCGTCGCGCGCGCCGTATCCGACGAGAGCGAGCCCAAGCTCCGGATCGCCGGCGCCGACCGTGTCATCAAACCGTACGAACTCGTCGGGCGTCGGATCGCGCAACTGGTCATCAGGCCGGCCATGGTCGAGTTCGTCGACACGATCGCTCGGTCCACAACGGGTGAGATCACGATGGAGGAGATCACCGTAACCGGGGAGAATTCTCTCGTCGGTGTGGCGCTCCGGGACACGAGTATTCGCAGCCGGCTCAACGTCATCATCGTGGCCATCAGGCGTGAGGGTCAGGACCTCATCTACAATCCCGGACCCGACGCGAAGGTCGAGAGCGGCGACCGCCTCGTCGCGATCGGACGAAGGGAGCAGCTCTCTGAGCTCAGCCGGCTTTGCGGGGTCGAGACGCCGTAGATGATCGCCCACGTCTCGCTCGCCACCGTCTACTTCGTCGGTTCCCTTGCCACCGGGTATCTCGCCCTCCGGGCCTGGCACCGCGACAGTTCGGTCGGGAAGGAGTTGGCGTGGTTTGCGCTGTGCGTCGCGCAGTGGTCGTTCTTCTACGGTCTCGAGTCGCTCTCGAGGTCTCCCGAGTACCGGGAGCTCTGGTCCCAGTTCGCGTATATCGGCACGTACGGATCAGTTGTGTTCATCCTGCGCTTCTCCATCAGATGGCTTCGTCCCCGACTCGCCGGCGCCTGGATGGCTCTGCTCTGGATCGTCCCGGCGTTCATGGTCATCGCGGCGTTCACCAACCCGGTCCACCGTCTTGTCTGGACCGAGGTCCGTCCCACGTCCGTCGACTTCGTGTACGAGTACCTCCGCGGCCCGCTCTTCTGGGTTGGAACGGTGTACGCGTACCTCCTGATCGCCGCAGCGACCGTGCTGGTCGTGATTGGGGTCGTCCGTCGCACCGGGATCTACCGGAAGCAGGCGCTGCTCGTCCTCTGCGGGATCGCTGTCGCCATAGGAGGCAACCTCGCCTACGTCTCGGGCGCGCTCGGCGCCTTCCCGCTCGATGCGACGCCGCTCGCACTCGCGGTTTCCGCGGTGTTTCTCGTCACCGGAATCTCGCGCGCAAGACTCCTCGAGCTCGTATCCACCGCACGACACCGCGTGGTCGACGTCATGCCGGACGGACTGATGGTCCTCGACGAGGAGTTCCGGGTCGTCGACTGGAACCCGGCCGCGCTTCGGCTCTGGCATATCGACCGGCCGGTTCTCACCGGGGTCCCTATCGCCGACCTGGTTCCCGGCTGGGATACGGCCGTTCCCGCGAGTCCGCCTGACTCGTTCGTGGGCACGCTCGAGCAGGGCGCCGACGATATGGTCTGCCACCATATTGACGTCGAGCTGTGCCGTCTCGTGGGACGAAACAGTGCTTCGCGCAGCTGGATCGTGCTCTTTCACGATTCGACCGAGCTGCGCGCTACCGAGCGAAGCCTCCAGGAGGCGAACGTACGGCTCGAGGCACTCAACCGCGAGCTCGCACGCCAGGCGGTTCACGACAGCCTCACGGGGCTCTACAACAGGAGCTATCTCGATGAGGCGCTGCCCCGTGAGCTCTCCCAGGCGCGGCGGCTCCAGGAGTCCGCGGGCGCGTCCGTCGGCCTGCTGATCCTCGACGTCGACCATTTCAAGCAGATCAACGACCTGCACGGCCACGCGATTGGTGATCGCGTGCTCATGCATGTGGCCGCACTCGTACGGGCCCAGGTGCGCGCCGGCGATATCCCGTGTCGATACGGCGGCGATGAGCTCGTAGTTGTGATGCCGGGCGCTACGCCTGGAGAGAGCGTGCGGGTCGGCAGACGGATCTGCGAAAGCATGGCCGCTTCACCGTTCCGCGACGGGCAGGCGGATGTCAACGTCACCGTATCGCTCGGGGTCGCGGTCTACCCGACCGACGCGACCGACGCCACCGACCTGCTGCGCCAGGCCGACCGCGCGCTCTATGTGGCCAAGGACCGCGGCAGGAATAGGGTCGTGGGGGCAGAGGGTGTCTGACGTCCGGTTCGGCACGGGCCCGGGGTTCGACGCGCTGACGCCCGAGGTGGTGATGCGCGCCGTCGAAGACGCCTTCGGGCTGCGCCTCGACGGAACGCTCCAGCCGTTCTCGAGCTACGTCAACCGCGTCTACGGCCTGCGGACCGACACCGGCGACGAGTACGTGGCGAAGTTCTACCGTCCCGGGAGGTGGCCCATCGACGCGATCGCCGACGAGCATGAGTTCGTCCTCGACTGTGCCGAGGCCGAGCTTCCCGTGGTTCCGCCTCGGGCGGACGGTGACGGGTGCACGCTGCAGGTGGTCGGGCTCGACGGCGCCGACGGATCACGCGAGTACGCCTGGGCACTGTACGAGAAGCGCGGCGGGCGCGGGTTCGACGCCGAGTCCGAGAGCGAGTGGCTCAGGCTCGGAGCGCTTGCCGGGCGGTTGCACATGATCGGTCGCATGCGCGAGAGCTCGCATCGGCTGGTCTGCACACCGGGAGGATCCACGCGTCGCTTCGTCAACGAGCTTCGCACCGCGCAGGTCGTGCACGCGGAGGTTCGCGAGGACTTCGACGAAGTCGTGGACCGCGGGCTCGATCTCATCGAGCCGCTTTTCGACGACGTCGAACTGCAGCGGATCCACGGCGACTTCCATCGCGGGAATATCCTCGACCGGGGCGAAGAAGGGCTGCTGCTCATCGACTTCGACGATATGATGATGGGCCCTCCCGTCCACGACCTGTGGCTCCTCCTGCCCGACCACGCATGGGCGGCGAGGCGCGAGCTCAGCCTGATCGCCGAAGGGTACTCGCAGTTCGGCGAGCTCGACCCGGGGAGCCTGAGGCTGATTGAGCCTCTGCGGTTCATGCGGATGATTTATTACCTTGCGTGGAGCGCGCTCCAGCGCGAGGACTACCGCTTCGTCGAGGCGAACCCGGGGTGGGGGAGTCGCGCCTTCTGGGTCCGTGAGGTCGAGGACCTGCGGGTGCAGCTCGCCGCAGTTGCTGAAGACTCGACGTAGAGCGCAGGATATACACAATTATCGCACGTTTCTCATAGTCACGCGTCGATGTGCGTACTATTCTTGCGGCATTACCAGAGGAAAAGAGGTGACCGATGGCTGATCTGAATGCAATTTCCGAGGCACTCCAGAAGGGCAAGGCGAACGACGTCAAGCAGATGGTGCAAGCCGCCATCGACGAGGGCGTCACGGCGCGCCAGGTGCTTGAAGAAGGCATGATGGCGGGGATGGACGTTGTCGGGCGCAAGTTCAAGAACAACGAGGTATACGTTCCCGAGGTGCTGATCGCTGCACGGGCGATGAACGCCGGGATCGAGATTCTGCGGCCGCTGCTCATCAGCGAAAAGGTGAAGCCGCGCGGCACCGTCGTGATCGGCACCGTCAAGGGCGACCTGCACGACATCGGCAAGAACCTGGTGAAGATGATGATGGAAGGCAAGGGCTTCAACGTCGTCGATCTTGGCACCGACGTTCCGGTCGAGAAGTTCCTTTCGGCCGCGCAGGAGAACGAGGCGGATATCATCTGTTGCTCGGCGCTTCTGACGACGACGATGACCGAGATGAAGAAGGTCGTTGAGGCCGCCGACGAAGCCGGCGTGCACAAGCAGGTGAAGATCATGATCGGCGGCGCGCCCGTCACGCAGCAGTACTGCGAGTCGATCGGCGCCGACGCCTATACGCCGGATGCCGCGAGCGCCGCGGAGAAGGCTACCGAGCTCGTCTCGGCGTAGATCGTCCCGCCTCTCTTACGCTCCGCGATGGGCGCTCGGCGTGGCGCCCATC
>SLST01000224.1 GCA_007130265.1 Spirochaetales bacterium | reverse complement strand
TGTTGTTGTGCTTGTACCGATGGACGTTCACCGTGCGGTTCATCCCAATAGTCATGAAGATGCCGTCCATGATCGAAGCGTGGTTGAACTTGTCCGATATGACATGATCGCCCCGTCCGACCAGTGCTGAGATGGACCCGAGGTTGGTCTGGTAGCCCGTCGTGAAACAAAGCGCCGCTTCCTTGCCGACGAAGGCCGCCAGGCGAACCTCAAGCTCTTCGTGAAGCGCGAGCGTCCCGTTCATGAATCGTGAGCCGGAACAGCTCGTGCCGTAGTGCTCGATCGCCGCCCTCGCTCGTTCCTTCATCCGCGGGTCGGTCGCGAGCCCGAGATAGTTGTTGGACCCCGCCATGATCATCTCGCGGCCTTCGATGATCACCTTCGTTCCCCGAGCCTCACCGATGGGTCGGAAGAACGGGTACAGTCCGCTCTCTCGTGCCTTCGCAGCCGTTTCCCACTCGAAGCACTTACGGAACACGGAAGCAGGCGTCGTCGTCTGGTTCATGCAGTCTCCTCAGGAGTCTGGACACGGGACGAACGCGACGGTACCCACTGCTGCCTCGTCGCCGCCCACCCTCGCCAGCTCTTCCCTAGAGAGTACCGGGCATGGCCCGGTTCGTGCAAGCCCGGCTGGGAACATGCACGGAGCATCATTCGTCGCCCTCAGTGATAAATGCGTATGCCCGGTCGAGCACGAGCCTGGCGTTCTCGTACGTGATGCGCTCGCGTGCCTTTCGGTATGGAAGCCATTGAGCGGTCACGATCTCTCCGGCCTGTGGACGGACGCGCGGGCGACGGACGCGCGCGAGGAAGTAGACGACCTCCTTACGACGCGCCCTTGGCGTCAGGTAGTAGATTCGCTCGTAGAATCCCCGGCGAAAACCCACCTGCAGGCTCGTCTCCTCGGCGATCTCGCGACGCGCGGTGTCCATCTCGGTCTCGTTCGCGGCAACATGCCCCTTGGGGAATCCCCAGTGCCCGCCGTTTCCGTGCTGGACGAGGAGGAAGAGCGGCCTCCTGAAGATCCGACGGTAGATGACTGCGCCGCATGACTTGCGGGTCTTTCGCTTCGTCGCTGTATGCAGCTCAAGACGCCTGCTCCGAGGGCGAAAGCCGATCGATTCCCAGATGTCGACCGACTCTTTGGCGGTTTCCGGTATATCCATGCGAATCGACGCATAGTCGCCGAGCTGCCGGTCGCGAAAGAGATCGAAAGCGTCGGAGATCCGCAGTTTTCGCGCGGCGGTCTGATCGACGTAGAAGTGCCGGACATGGGCGTACTTCGGGTAGAGCCGGTACAGGCAGTATCCGATCGGCTCATCGTCCCACGTGAAGAGCACCGCTTGGTACCCGTCGGCAAGATACCCGACCATTCGGTGCTCCAGCTCCGCCTGTCCGAGACTGACCGGCAAGTGCTGTTCCTCGAGAAGCGCGGCGTTCAGAGCCGCGAGCGCAGGTACGCTCTCCTGACCCGCGATGCGACAGTCCAGAACGGGCATCGGTCAGTTTGCCCCCGGTACCAGATCGCCGCCCCGCGCGCTCCAGTCGACCATGCTGCCGTCGTAGAGACTAACATGCGGGAAACCGGCGTACCGTGCGGCGAAGTAGAGCTGAGACGCGCTATAGCCCACGCGGCAGAAACAGATGACCTGATGCCGGGCGGTGATGCCGCGCGCGAGAAACCTCGCGGCAAGTTCGTGCCGGCTGCGTAGCAGCGGGTAACTGTCGTCGGCCCAGGTTTCGGTGTAGGGAAAACTCACGCTCCCCGGGATCGTTGCATGGAGGTACGACTCGAAGGCGAGGGCATTACACATGATGATGTGGGGATCGTCTATGGCCGTTATCACGTCGCAGAAGTCCAGCCGCCGGTGGCTCACACGAGAGGGCACGAAACGCCCGGGTGCGGCCGGCGTATGCTCGTTCGAGACCGCCTGCACCTCCCGAACCCACGCGGAAAACCCCCCGTCGAGCAGACGATGGTGCTGATGGCCGGCTACATCCAGCGCCCACCACAGTCGGGACGCAAGATAATCGCCTCCCTCATCGTACACGCAGACGACCCGGTCGTTCGACACGCCGGCTGTGCGCAGACTGCCGGCCGTCTCTTCAGGGGTCCGCAGCTGACTTGGCACCTCCTCGCCGCAGTCGAGCAGCACCGAATGCTCGAGCCGCGACGGATGCAGGTTCACTGCGCCCGGGATGTGTCCGCGCCCGTATGCTTGCGGCTCACGCGCGTCGAGGAGACAGACGCGGTCCGTTCCGACCTGCTGACGCAGCTCCGCAACGGTGATTACCTCCGTGGAAGTCACTTTCTCTTTATACCGCATCGCCGGGCAGAGCGGATACCCTCGCCCTTGCAGCGTCTGGCCGCCGGTTGAGCGCTAGCGCGCTCCTCACTATACTTCGCTCGAAGCCGTATGGAGCATCTTCGCCTTTACCCCAGATACCGACGTGTGACCCGCCGGCTCGCGCCGTCGCCCAGGATCGTAGCCGGCTCTCCCTCCCGGCTGGCCCGCCTGCTGCGTTCAACCGCCCGGGCGCTTGACGGAAGGATCCGGCTCCTCGCCGATGAGAATACCGCCGCCGCGGCTCCCGAGATCGTAGACGCGATCGCCGAGGGCTCGGTGTCGATCCTCCCCGGCCGTCCAGCGGTGATACCGGAGATCGAGATCGCACAGCGCGTCGCGCGAGAAGCCGCGGACGCCGGCAGCAGTGCCATCGTTGTCGTCGGCGGAGGGACGCTCACCGATATCGCCAAGTACGCCGCCGAGCAGGCGGATCTCGAGCTCCTCTGCGTGCCTACTGCCGCGAGCGTTGACGCCTATACCTCTGCGCGGTCGGCGCTGCGCATCGACGGGTATCATCGGACTCCGGCGTCACGGGTGCCGTCGGTCATCCTCGCTTCACCATCGGTCGTGGCGGAGGCGCCTGACGCGTTGACGCTTGCCGGCCTTGGTGACCTCGTCGCGAAGATGATTGCCCGACTCGACTGGCAGCTCGGTGCGCTCATGACGGATGAGGCCTTCTCGGTGCGCGAGGCCGAGTGGTGTGCCCGTGTTGCGCGGCATGCGCTGATGCGGCTGCGACGGGAAGGGCTGCGGCACGCCGCCTTTCCGGCGCTCGATGCCCTGCTGGTCACCGGGCGCGCGATGCGGGTATTCGGCTCCTCGCGACCGGCGGCCTCGTCGGAACACACGATGGCGCATCTCTGGGAAGTGGTTCTCGACGCCGATTCCGCGGACCTGCGCCTCGTTGTCGATCATCCTGTACCGCCCGCGCACTTCCATGGGCTGCTTGTTGCCCGTGCTGCCGGCTACGTCGTGTCGGCCTACCGCTGGATTCTCGGGCGCATCGTCGCCTCCGCGCCTGCAGGGTCGAGCGCGCCCGGCGAAGCGCCGCACGAGTTCGACCGCCGATGGCAGGAATCGGTGCCGCCGGACATGCAGCCTTTTCTCGCGAAGATGCGAGAGGAGACGACGCGGGCGCCGCTGGACGCTCCTACGATCACGGAGCGAAGGTCGCGCCTGGCGACGCACCGCGAGACGATCATCGCGCTCGCCGACCGAGCGATCACCGACGCGGAGCGCGGACTCGACGCGCTCTCCCTGGCAGGAATCGAAGACCTTCTTCCGCAGATCCCGCCGCACTGGGTCGTCCGTTCGCTTCAGTGGGTCAGGTATCTGCGGGGTCGTTATTCGATGTTCAACCTCGCCTTCGAGATGGGGTGGGAGCCGGAGCTCCTGGACTTTCTGGACGCGACCTGACTACTCGAACCGCTTCAGGACTAGCACGCCGTTGTGCCCCCCAAAACCAAAGGTATTGGACATCGCGATCCTCACCTCACGGGATAGCGCTTCGTTGGGCACGTAGTCGAGGTCGCATTCCACGTCCGGCTCCTGGAGGTTGATCGTGGGCGGAATGACCCCTTCAGTGATGGCCTTGGTGCACGCAATCGCCTCGATGCCTCCGGCCGCGCCGATGCAGTGTCCCGTCATCGATTTCGTCGACGAGATCTTGAGCTCGTGTGCATGCTCGCCGAAGACCGCCTTGATCGCCTTCGTCTCGAACGGATCGTTGATCTGTGTGCTCGTCCCGTGCGCGTTCACATAGTCGACGTCGCCCGGCTCGATGCCGGCCTCCCGCAGCGCCATGCGCATCGCCTGGATCGCCCCGCGCCCTTCAGTATGCGGGGCCGTAAGGTGCTGGGCGTCGCACGTCATTCCGTTGCCCACGATCTCGGCGTAGATCCTTGCACCCCGGGACTGGGCATGCTCGAGGCTCTCGATCGTCAGGATCCCCGCACCCTCTCCGATGACGAAACCGCTGCGGTCTTTGTCGAAAGGCCGCGAGGCCTCACTGGGGCGGTCGTTGAAGCCGGTGGTGAGCGCCTGGATCACGCAGAAGCCCATGACGCCGAGTTTCGTGATGCACGCCTCGACGCCGCCGGTGATCATCACGTCGGAGACGCCGTCCTTGATCAGGCGATAGGCGCTGCCGATCGCGTCGGTACCCGATGAGCAGGCCGTCGTCACCGTGAAGCACGGGCCCTGGCAGTTGAGCGCGATGGCGACGTTTCCCGGCCCCTCGTTCGCGATATGCTTGGGAATCGTCATGGGCGGCACTCGTTCCGGTCCCTTGAGGAAGAGCGCCTCGTACGAGTTCTCGAGCGTCTCGAATCCCCCGATTCCGATGCCGAGCACCACGCCGATTCGCTCCGGGTCGACAGTGCCTTTTCCGAGTCCCGCATCCTGCATGGCCTGCATCGATCCGGCAATCGCGTAGTGCGAGAAAGGATCCATCTTCCGCGCATCGCGCTTGTCGATGTACTCCCGGATATCGAAGTCTTTCACCTCGGCCGCGATCGTTGCCGGGTAGCTCGAGGCGTCGAACTTTGTGATCTGCCCGACACCGCTTCGTCCTTCCACCATGCCCCGCCACGTCTCATCGACACTGTTGCCGAGCGGCGTCACCGCACCGAGCCCCGTGATAACAACTCTTCTGCTCATGTGAGTTCCCGTCCTACATTCCCAATCCGCCGGTTATGTGAATCACCTGCCCCGTGAGATACGATGCGAGGTCGCTCGCAAGGAAGACGATGACCTTGGCTACTTCCTCCGGCTCCCCGATCCGGCCCATCGGAATCTGTGACTTCAGGGCGTTCTGCTGCTCCTCGTTGAGCGCCTCGGTCATCTTCGTGTTGATGAATCCGGGAGCCACCGCGTTGATTCGCACGTTGCGCGCCGCAACCTCGCGCGCCATGCTCTTCGTCAGCCCGATCATCCCTGCTTTGGAGGCCGAGTAGTTCGCCTGGCCGCCGTTCCCGATGATCCCCACGATGCTTGCGACGTTGATCACCGACCCTGACCGCTGTTTGGCCATCTGGCGTACGACGAGTCGCGAGGTGAAGAACGCACTCGTGAGATTCACCGAAAGAACGTCGTTCCATTCCTTCGCGCTCATGCGAAAGAGCAGGTTATCGCGGGTGATGCCGGCGTTGTTCACGAGCACGTCGAGCCCCTCGGCTTCCTTGAGGATCTCTTCGATCGCCGCCGTCACGCTCTGCTCGTCGGCGACATTCGCCTCTTTGAACGACGCCGACCCGCCGTGCTCCTTCGCGACGGACTCGTACTCGGTGAGTGAATCGCCTTCGGCGAGGTCGAGGTACCATACCGACGCCCCCTCGCGCAGGAAGGCCAGGACGATCTCCCTTCCGATTCCTCGTGACCCGCCGGTTACCAGCGCCCGCTTACCTTTCAGCAACATATGCTCTCCTTTTCTAGATCGTGATTGTCGAGATCTTCTCAACAGTCCCGGCCGGCAGGCACGGCACCGTGATCCGTGGATTCGCCTTGATGTAGGCCCGCCAGAGGCCGCTCAGCACTTCGCCGGGGCCCACCTCGAGAAGCTCGTCGTACTCGGCGTCCGCGATCCGCTCCTCTTCATCGACCCACCGGACCGGTGCGACGAGCTGTTGCGCGCAGCACTCGCGCGCCTCTTCGCCGGTATTGACCAGCGTGCCGGTGACGTTCGAGTAGACCGGCTTCGCAGGGTCGGTGAATGTGACGTTCGCGAGCACCTCGGCGAACCGGTCGCGTGCCTCCGCCATGAGGGGCGAATGGAACGGTCCGGAGACTTTCAGCGGGATCACCCGCCTCGCGCCCGCCTGCTTCAGCACCTGCCCGGCGGCCTCGAGCCCCGCGGCACTGCCGCTCAGGACCGTCTGAACGGGGCTGTTCAGGTTTGCCGGATAGACATCTGCGATTCCCGCGTCCGCCAGCGCATTCTGGATGACGCCGACGTCGATTCCCATGACCGCGGCCATTCCCGGAGAACCCTCAGGCGAATCGAGGCTGCGGCTGACCGACTCCATGATCCGTCCACGCTCGACCACGAGGGCAAGCGCATCGGTCTCCGCGAGTACGCCCCCGTCAACGAGTGCCGAGTACTCGCCCAGGCTGAATCCCGCTGCGGCCGACGAGGTCACCCCTCGAAGCGCGAGCACTCGGCGAACCGAGAGATTCACCGCCGTAATGGCGATCTGTGACCGGTCGGTCGCCTTGATCTCGTCCTCCTCGCCGGCGAACACGAGCCCGGGAACGTCGAACCCCGCCAGGTCGCTTGCGTCGGCGAACAGCCGGCGCACCTCAGCATAGTCGTCGTACAGGTCCTTGCCCATTCCGACGTACTGGGCGCCCTGACCGGGGAACAGAAAACAGCGTTTCATGGGGCCTCCGCAAGACAGTGCCAAACGGTAGCAAGGGCTACCGGCCGTGTCAAGTTTGTCCAATCCGCCCGCTCGACGCGAGCAGCGCCGGTAGCCTTCGTGCGCCCTTGCGGCTATACTAAGCCCAATGCAGAACAGACGATCACGAACCGTGTGGTTTATAGCGATTGCGGTCGCGTTCTTCTTCATTCTCGATCCTTTCCGGCTCTTTCAGCAGTCCAACGTCCCTCGGATGCGGGTCAACCGGGAGATCGAGCGCCAGATGATCGAGTTTCTCCAGGCATCGCCGGACGCGGCCGACTATGTCGTCGGTTCTCTTCAGAGCCATGATCTGGTGCTCATCGGCGAGACGGGGTTCGTCAGGGAACAGCTCGAGTTTCTCGCCGAGCTCATCCCGGCGCTCGACGCCGCAGGAATCCGGCACCTGGGCTTCCAGTACGCCAACCGGGACGACCAGGAGCTGATCGACCGATTGCTCACCGGCTCCACCTTTGATGAGTCGCTGGCGAACCGGATCCTCTTCGAGCACATGGTCGTCATGGGGTACGAGGAGCACCGAAACGTCTTCCGAGCCGCCTGGGACGTCAACCGCGGCAAGGGAGACGCTGATGAACCGTTCAGGATCATCGGCCTCAGCCGTACGCCCGACTATCGCGTGATCCGTACCGAACAGGATGCCGATGATCCGGAGGTTCTGCGACAGGCCTTTGCCCGCGGTGTTCCTGATCAGGTCATGGCCGAGTCGATTCTCCAGCAGATCGTCGAACCGGGGCACCGCGGAGTCGCCTACATGAGGCTCGAGCACGCCTACACCGGCTTCCCGCAGGAGCAGTATCGGCAGCGGATGGAAGAGCGCGGCTTTCCCGGTCAGAAACGGGCCGGCAATATCCTCGCCGACCGGCTCGGGAACCGGGTGATGTCGGCCATCTTCCACACTCCGCTCCAGGACTCGCGCAGCCGGTTCGGGTTCGGCTACCCGCTCGGCGGGCTCCTCGAGAACGTGAAGAAGGAACTGCCGGAAGGGGTCCGGCCGGGCTTCACCGTCTCGGAGTCCCCGTACGCTGAAGCGCCCATCACGAGCGATGCGATCACCGAAGGCATTGAAGGTGACCTTGCGTTCGAGCAGTACGCCGACGGGTACCTGCTCATCAGTCTGATCGCCGACTACCGTGCGGTCACGCCAATCCCCGGCTTCATCACCGCGGAGAACCTCGAGCGCGCGCGCGTCGAATTCCCCGGTCCTGATCCCGGGGAGGTGACCGTCGAGGAGATGAACGAGTTCATCTCCGGGATGGCGAGCTCCATGGCCCAGATCATAGATCAGTTCGACTGAGACGAGGTCTGTATGGCAACCGGTCGTGAAACGGCTTCAGGGAGCGCTCTGCAGAGGGCGTCTGCTCAGATCGTCGCTGTTGGCGCGTACGTTCCGCCCCGGGTGATGACGAACGACGAGCTCGCGCAGATCGTCGACACCTCCGACGAATGGATCTACTCGCACACCGGCATCAAGGCACGGCATGTAGCGGCCGACGACGTCGCCGCGTCCGACCTCGCCGTTGAAGCCGCTCGGCGAGCGCTCGACGAGGCGCGCATCAACCCGGCCGACGTCGACCTGGTGCTGCTCGCGACCTCCACTCCCGACTACCCGGGGCTCCCTGCCACTGCCTCGATCGTCCAGGACCATCTTGGGGCCGAGCGAGCGGGGGCGATGGATCTCGTGGCGGCCTGCTCCGGCTTCGTCTACGGACTGGCTACGGCCTCGGCCTTCGTGGACTCGGGGCAGGCAGCGACGGTTCTCGTCGTTGGCGCCGAAGTCTACAGCACGATTATCAACTGGGCCGACCGCAACACCTGCGTACTGTTCGGGGACGGCGCAGGCGCAGCCGTCGTGCGCCGGGGCACGGGTGGCGGGATACGTGACAGCGTCCTGCACTCGGTCGGAAGCGGTGCCGCGAGCCTGTGCCGGCCGGCGGGCGGATCGCGCGAGCCGTGCAACGTGGCGACAGATCCGGATCGAACCAAGCTGCAGATGGACGGCAGGCAGGTCTACGGATTCGCGGTCCAGGCCATTATCGACACAGTCGAAGAGCTACTGAGGCGAAACGGACTCTCAATCGCGGACCTGGATCACGTCGTGGCCCATCAGGCGAATGTGCGGATCATCGACGCCGCCTGCCGACGCGCCGGATACCCGGTTGAGAAGTTCTTCAAGAACATCCGGGAATACGCCAATACCTCCGCCGCTTCCATCCCGATTGCCCTGAGCGAAATGCAGACACGAGGATTGCTGCGCCCCGGCCACCTGGTGGTCACCGTCGGTTTCGGCAGCGGGCTCGCCTACGGTGGCAACCTCATCGAATGGACATGACGAGCGCCCCGAGTCCCAGCAGAAAAACCGCGAGCAGCGCGATCACGAACCAGACTCGCCGGACGGCGGGCGGGACGAGGATATCCAGGGCGGTCGCCTCGAGGTCGAGCAGGCCGTGGCTGTTGGTGCCTCGCACGTAGAGCCGGTACTCGCCCGGCCTGAGGTCGGCGTACGAGATGGTGCGGTTGGTCTGTGCGTCGGTCCACGACGAGTCCAGTCCGATCAGCCGGTGCTCGAACCGGTTCGACGGTGGGTCCGAATAGTCGAGCGATGCGACGGTTACCGAGAACGACCGTGTACCCTTCGGCAGAGTCAGCCGATGCGCCTCATCAGGCCCGTCATCAGTTGCCATCAGATCGGCCCAGCGCGTCGACGGAGATCCGGGGACGGAGACCGACGAGATGAGCACCGGGGCCCTTCGGGACCCCGGTTCCGCCGTGCGTGGATCGAAGCGTGTGAACCCGTTTACCCCGCCCGCGTAGATAGTGCCGTCGGAGGCGAGGTGCAGGGCACCCGCGCTGAACTCATTCGCCGCGAGGCCACTCGACACCGTGAACCGGGATCGTTCGCCGGTCCGCGCGTCGACCCGGAAGAGGCCGTTCTCCGTGGTGAGCCATATTGCGGCCCCGTCCGCTCCCGCACCGCGAGCGTCAGCCGACTCGCCGGCCGTGACTGCGTAGACGACGCGCGCTCCCATCTCGACCGGCGCGTCGATCTGCAGTCGCACCGATCCGTCGGCTGAGTAGAGGGTCGCGCCGGCTTCGCGCGCAGCGACCCACGCCGTGCCTCCCGGCTGCGGCTCGATCGCCCAAACGGCCGCCTCTAGTCCGCGCGCGGCGACGAGCCGGCGCGGGACGGAGTCGCGGTCGGTGTCAAACCGGTAGAGCGATCCGGCATGCGTACCGATCCAGAGGCCTCCGTCGTCGGCCGCACGGATGACCGTGACCGCCTCCGGCGAGCGGTCCGGGTCGGTGAGCCGGTATCTGGTGAGCTCGCCGTCCTCGCTGATCGCGATCAGTGATCCGTCGGCAGTTCCCAAGAAGCGCCTCGTCCCGTCGGTATGTACGCTCAGCACCGCCTCGCCCCACGAGCGACCGGGGTACCGCCAGACGGTCGCCCCCTCACCGTCGAGCTCAATCGCACCACCTTCGCCGAGCGCCGTGAGCACCGGGCGGGCGCCTTCAGGCAGGCCTGCACGCGGGCCTGCATGCAGATCAAGGACGCGCGCCTCCGGGGGCAACTGAAGACTCGGCAGCTCGTCGATGGTCGGTCGTATCAGCCCCGTAGACGGATCGAACACGACGAGTCCGGTCCGGTCGGTGCCCACCAGGACGCGGCCGCGGGCATCCTCGGCGAACGACCAGACGATGTGACGGGCCGGCGCCCCCGGCTCGCCGGGGTTCGTCAGGTGCCGCGAGAAGTGCTCGGTGACCGGGCTGTACTTCCACAGGCCCGTGCCGATACCGCCGGCCCAGACAACGCCGGAGCGGTCTTCGTAGAGGGCGCGGATCGACGCGTTTCCGCCGGTGCCGCTGTGGACCTCACCGGCTTCGATCCGCACCGCACCTCCTCCGTCGCGCGCCGCCCAGATCCTGCCGCCGCCATCCTCCATCAGCGCGTTCACCGGCCCGCGTGCGGCGAAACCACCCGTCGTCGTCTCCGCCGCGATGGGAACCGGCAGGTAGACCTCGGTGTCGGGGTCGAACACCCCCAGGTGCCCTTCGGCCGTCCCGACCCACCGGTGCCGTAACTCCGCGTCCTCACCGCAGCGATAGCCGAGCACATACATCCGATTCGGGGCCACGAACAGGCGTTCTCGCTCTACCTCCTCGCCATTGATCTCGGCCC